>JBDLTW010000048.1:0-2630 GCA_039805605.1 Pseudomonadota bacterium | reverse complement strand
CTTTTTATACTCGTTTTATTGATTATTTTTCTGTCGTCTTAGCATTCGCCTTCGCTTAAACAAATTATTCATATTAGAAATACTCCTTATATTTGTGTGCAATAGTTAGTGAATAGTAAATATGAATTGTTCCAAATAATTACAAATAAATAAAATTAAATATAATAAATATAGCCAAAAATCCTGTATATAAATTTATTAACACAAAGCTAAAATATGATATAATTGACTTTTGCATATAAATATAAGAGGCATTACATGAATTCGCTACTTTCGAAATTGCAGTCTTACCCTTTTGAAAAATGGCGTTTATTAATAGAAGATGTATTGCCTGCAAATTTATCCCATATTAGTTTTGGTATGGGAGAACCAAAGCATGAAACCCCTGTATTCATCAAAGAAGCTTTAGCTAATAATTTAGATGGATTATCTACATACCCAACAACTTTAGGTAGCACAACATTAAGGCAAACAATTGCAAGCTGGATAAAAAAGCGTTATAGCCTTGAGGTTAATGCAGATAAAAATATTATTCCTGTAAATGGCTCACGAGAAGCTTTATTCTCATTTACTCAAGCAGTTGTGGATAGCTGTGTTCCAAATTCTTTAGTTGTATGTCCTAATCCTTTTTATCAAATATATGAAGGTGCTGTTTTACTAGCAGGTGCTCAACCCTACTTTATAAATCCAGATGCAGAAAATAATTTTGCATGTAATTATGATGCGATACCAGAGCATATATGGCAACAGGTACAAATGGTTTTTGTTTGTTCGCCAAACAATCCAACAGGTGCAGTAATGAATTTAGAGCAATGGCGTGTTTTATTTGAGTTATCAGATAAACATGATTTTATCATTTCAAGTGATGAATGTTATAGCGAAATTTACTTTGGCGATGCTCCATTAGGTGCATTAGAAGCTTCAAAAATACTTGGTAGAACCTTTAAAAATTTAGTTGTGTTTTCAAGTTTATCAAAACGCTCAAACGTTCCGGGGTTACGTTCGGGATTTGTGGCAGGCGATGAGAAAATTCTTGAATTATTTTTGCTTTATCGCACATATCATGGTTGTGCTATGGGTGTTGCAACACAAATGGCAAGTATTTCAGCATGGTCAGATGAAGAGCATGTAAAACAAAACCGAGAATTATATAAACAAAAATTTGATGCTGTTTTACCAATTCTACAGCCTTACTTTAATGTAAAATTGCCAGATGCAGGATTTTACTTATGGGCAAAATTATTACCTCAGTATAACTTAAGTGATACAGAATTTGCTAAGCAATTATTTGAAAAATCACATGTTAGTTGCTTACCAGGTAGTTACCTCGCACGTGAAGCCCATGGAGATAATCCAGGTCAAAACTACTTAAGATTAGCATTAGTAGCAAGTTTAGATGAATGTATTGAAGGTGCTTATCGTATTGCTGAATTTGCACGAAATATTTAATAAAAATATAAAGTAATTATCAAACTTATTTATACATATGTTAAACACACATACTAAACATTCTTTAACGCTAGCAAGTGTATCTATGCTAAGAATGTTTGGGTTTTTTCTGTTGATGCCAATTTTAAGTTATCTTGCGAGTAAACTTACAGACAGTACGCCTTTAAAAATTGGTTTAGTTATGGGTATTTATGGCTTAGTCCAAGCCTTTTTTTACTTTCCTTTGGGTATACTTTCAGACAAAATAGGTAGAAAACCATTAATATATTTTGGTTTAGCTTGCATGTGTTTAGGCTCAATTATTGCAGCAAATACTCAAAATATTAACATTATGATTTTAGCTCGGGCAATTCAAGGCGTGGGCGCAATTTCATCAGTGCTATCAGCATTTGCAGCTGATATTATACCTGAAGAATTTCGTACAAAATCTATGATGATTATTGGGATTGGCGTTGGTATATCATTTCCTCTTAGCTTAATTATTTCTCCTATTTTATATAATAATTTTGGGCAAAGTGGAATATTTTACACCATTACAATTTGTAGTATCTTAGCTTTACCTAGCATAATTTCATTACCAAATATAAAACCACAACCATATATTAAAAGTACTCAAAACAGTAAAAATCATAGCTCAATTCTTAGTATTTTACGCATTATTATACAAGATAAATCAATTAAACCATGGCTAGTAGGTGTGATTTTTTTACATGCACTTAGTATGATGTTTTTTTATATCATTAGCTTTTTACTAGAAGAAAAAGGCATTATTTTAGCGAAACAATGGGTATTTTATTTGCCTATTTTAGCATTATCTTTTATATTTTCAGCAAAATTAGTAAGAGGTTTAGAGAAAAAACATCGATTTAGCCAAATATCTTACTTAAGTATAGCTTTAATTGGTATATCATCATTAGGATTGATTTTTAATCAAAGTTTAGCATTTAGTTTATTTAGCATATTAGTTTTAGTCTATTTTATTGGATTTAATATGCTAGAAATGTTTCAACCATCAATCATATCAAAACTAGCTCAGCCTAATTTAAAAGGTGCAACAATGGGCGTGTACTATACATTACAATCAATTGGAATGTTTATCGGTAGCATTAGTGCTGGATATGCAAGTAAATTTGCAATAAATCATCATTTTTCTAAAAGTGGTTTGATTTTTAGCTTGAGTT
>JBDLTW010000047.1:0-6115 GCA_039805605.1 Pseudomonadota bacterium | reverse complement strand
TCTAAGCCTTCTCCAGCGATTTTATGTACTTGAATTTGGCTAATTGATAATGGAATATTGCGTTGCTGACAAAATTGTTGACAAAAATTTTGCCAGACTAGAGCATTAGGTGAAATTCCGTGATTAACATGAATAGCACTCAGCTTAATTGGTTTTAACTGGCTTAATTGATGCAATATATCCAATAAAACAATAGAATCAATACCACCGCTTAACGCAACACAATAATCTACTTGACTAGCTAATTCAACTGGCCAATTAGCTAAAATAACTTGCGTTAAATTAGATAAATTAAGAACTTTGGAATTGTCCATAATTCATAATGCGCTCAAAACGTCGATCAATTAACTCAGCTGTTGGAATAGCTAATAGATGATCTAAATTTAACTCTAAGCTTACTCTTAAATTTTCAAACATCTGTTGATGATTAACATGAGCGCCACCAAGAGGCTCATTAATTATATTATCAATTAGATTAAGATCTTTTAAACGTTGTGCCGTAATACCCAAAATTTCAGCAGCCTGATTAGCTTTAGTTGCATCTTTCCATAAAATAGAAGCACAACCTTCAGGTGAAATTACTGAATAAATCGCATATTGTAGCATATTAACTTGATCGCCAACTGCAATGGCTAAAGCACCACCTGAACCACCTTCACCAATTACAGTACAAATAACTGGTACTTGTAAATTAGCCATCTCATAAATATTTTTACCAATAGCTTCTGATTGACCACGCTCTTCAGCGCCTAAACCAGGGTAAGCACCACTGGTATCAATTAAACTAATTATTGGTAATTTAAATTTTTCAGCGAGGTGCATTAAGCGAAGTGCTTTACGATAACCTTCTGGACTTGGCATACCAAAATTACGATAGAGATTTTCTTTAGTATCACGTCCCTTTTGATGACCAATAACCATTACTGATTGTTGACCTAATTTAGCTAATCCACCAATAATAGATTTATCATCAGCAAAATGACGATCTCCATGCAATTCAATAAATTGACTAAATATATTTTGAATATAGTCTAAAGTTCGTGGGCGTTGTGCATGACGAGCTACTTGTGATATTTCCCAAGCTCCTAATTTTTCATAAATTTCTTGGGTAAGTAAATCAGCTTTATTCTGTAATAATTCAATTTCTGCTTCAATATCCATTGATGATTCACTATCCATTTTACGTAATTCATCAATTTTGTTAGTTAACTCCGCTATTGGTTTCTCAAATTCAAGAAAATGTCTTTTCATAAAATAATTCACCTTAATTTAATTATTAACACCTAACTGTTTACTTAAGATGTCAATGTTTTTTTGATGTTCGGTTATTGAATCCTGAAGAGCTTGCATCCGCATCTGATATTGTTGCTGATTATTTTGCTCACTAGGTAATTTATTTTTACCATTTTGTAGGGCTTGTTGTGCATCTTGTAATGCTTTTTGTTCACTAGCTAATTCTTCAGTTAAAATTTGTTGACGTTTTTGTTCATTAGTCCCTAAATACTGCGTAGTGTCAGTTTTAGGATAAATTTTAACTGTAGCTGGTTGATTTTTATTCGAGCTAACTTTAGGTGAAATATTTTTTTTACCTAAAAGATCGCTTTTGGTCATAGGAGCTGCATATACAGTAATTGGCGGTAATACAACTTTTTGAGAATTTTTAGTTGGTTTATTGGTAAATACTATCGTCCCATTCTTATCTTTATACTGGTAAATAGTATTATCGGCAAAAACATTTATAGTTATTGCACTAAGCACTAAAACAATTAAATACTTCATCATTATAATAAATTAGCAATTGAAATGCAAGTAATGATAAAGATAAAAAATATTCCACTGCGATACAATAAAGCTACCACATAATCTACTACTTTCGGATCAAATAAATTATTCGCATGTTGGATTTCTTCAATTCCTTCGATTTCATAAGTTTTACCTTTAGAAAATTTATCTTTACCAATGGCAATAAATGCTAACTCGTTAAGTACATTTTCTAAGTAAAAAAAACTTACTTTTACTTTACCTCGTTGTTCAATTACATGATGCATAACTTGCTCAAAATCACCTGCAATAGCAATAAAAATTGCTAATAAGCTATATGGAACAATATTAATCCAAAATAGCATTTTATCAACCACCAGAGAATAAACCATTGATTCTTCACTTCTTATACGTAATTTATTACCCATTGCGTTTAAAGTTAGATAACAAATTGCCCCCAATACAGAAGGTAATAGAATGAACCATAAGGTAGTGGCAAAAAATTTAGTTGCATAACTTTGCACAAACTGCTGAAAATCTTTACTGCGATTAGTCTGTTTAGCTTCTTCTTTCCAAGCTAACATATCTGCGCATAAAATAAAGAAACTACAATTAATTAAGAAATAAACAAAATGATGGCGATTATAAGGTAAAATCATTAGCAATAAAATTACCAAGACAAATGGTAACATCGCATAAATAAAATGAAGTCGAATTTGGCGAACAGTAGTAAAGTCGCGTTCAATAAATAAACTAGCATAACGATTAATTAATTGGTGAAATCCTAAGCGGAGTTTTTTTAAAAATCGTTGCTGCTCTAAAACTATTGTTAATAATATAGCTAAAAATGACATCGTTAATACCTTGACGAATTATTTTATTAATAGATAATTTTAAATTACATCTACCAACCAAAATTATATTTAATATAAATCAAATATAATTAGTAGAGTTAAGATTAATTAGCTTAAGTTGATACTCATATAGATACAAACACATATGGTTAATTAAATTAACCATATTTTTTATAAATAATGAATTAAAATTTTTGATATCGAGTTTATTATATACAAATCAACTGTTTTTAACTTGAGCCAAAATCCAACAAATAGCAAGTAACTTAAATAATATTATACTTTAGTACATTGTATTATTTTCAATAGAGCAGTTAAAACATTAATATTTATATACGAGACTGCTATTATAGCATAGCACCAAGATACTACGCAATAATAATACCATTTATGAAAATGATTAAAAATTAATCTTGATAAATATAAATCTCTTGTAAATTCCGATTAACTTCAAAAATATCCATACCAAAACCAAATAAAAATTTATTTGGTGCGGTTACCCCAGCATAATCAGCATAAATTGGTTTTTCGCGCCCAATATCTTTATTAATCATAACTGCAATTTTACATTCTTTAGCTCCTGCAGTTAATAAAAATCGCTTAATTTCAGCCAAAGTATGACCTTCATCTAATATATCATCAAGAATATAAACTATTTTGCCTTTTATTAAACTTTCTTTTGGTTGTCGATACCATGTAATATGACTAGAGCCATATAATGCATCACCATAACGCGAAGCATGAATATAATCCATCATAATTGGGTTTTTTAATCGTTTACTAAGTTCGGTGGCAAACATCATGCCACCATTCATTACTGTTAAAAATACGGGAATTTCACCTTCAATCTCTTGATCAATTTGTATCGCCATTTTATCCAGAGCTTCATATAATTGCTCTCTACTAAATAAAATTTTAGAATTTTCTAATATTTGTTTAGCTTTAAGATAATCTAATTGCATATAAACTCCATAAATAAATTAAAAAATTGAGCTAACTCGCATATAGTTATGAATGCTTGGCATTCCATCTATTCAACAGGCTAACACGGTAGTCCTGTCGCTTTATATATTAAGCTCACTGAGGTCTTCATTGGTGTTCCACACTTCATACATCTAAAATTAGCTTGGTTTTTGCGATTATCTGCATGTATGTGTCCACATTTTCTGCATCATGTTTAAAATTGCGCCGTTACCACTAAAACTATCTTTTACCCCAAGTTTTAAATCCAGAATAGCTTTGCTCTTAGCTTCTGCAACAGGTTGGCCAAGCAACTCCTCAAGTACAATTGGCAATAATTTAGAGTATACTTGCTTAAGAAATGCAGTATTTGGTTGTTGTTTCCATGTGGTAAGCAATGCAGATAATTGATTGTATGGGTTGACAATGGAGTGATACCTTTGCCATCTCCATAATTTGTTTTAGAGATTTGCACTATTGTATGGTAATCTTTATCATCTTGTTTGACCAAGGCTAAAGCTTTATTCCAGACAAATTGATAACAGCCAACTATTTTAGGACGTTCTACATCGTTATTGGCTACAATTAGTCTAAACTTGTAAGCTTTGCTTTGCTTGTCTTGTTTTACTTTGCTTGATTTAATCATGATACCAATATTATACTATTGGCTTATGAAAAATACAACTACAAAATCAAGCAATTTACATATTTGGCTAACAAAAAACACCACAATAGCTAGGCTAACTTAACGCTTTATATCCTCTCCACTTCAGGGGGAGTTTTTACTAAGCGGTGAATAAGTTCTAATAAATATCTACTTTAATCGCTTTTCGATCCTTTTCTTCTTTTGCATTGCGTAATACTAAATAATATGCTTTAGTTCGGATATATTGCCAGTTATTTAATAAGTAATAAGTGTAAAGTTACTTTTTGCCTACGATCTTCAATGTTTTTACTTGTCGTCGTAAAGCTTACTTTAGTAGCTACAGATACTGCTTGATTTTCACTATCGAGTAAAATAACTTCAGCATGATCCTCAAGATTACTATTATCTACTGCCTGATGTTGTAATATACTAAAGTATAGTTATAACTAGTAATTCTTGCGCCTAAACCAATTTCACAACTAGCTCCTACCGCTTTAGTTTTATTCATCTCTTTTTTTGTATTGTAACTAATTTCAACAACAGGTATTGCTACTTCTTGCAATGATGCGCCACCATGAGTATATTGTACCACCTGTTAAATTAAAGCGACCATGAGCTAAAGCTAAGAGTGCATAATAATCAGAATTAGCGACATTAGATGTATTAGCTAATTGTGCTACTAGATATTTATCGGTAGAATTTAGTTGATAATCGCTTGTTTTAACGGCATTGTTAAATAAAGATATTTTATGTTAAAATGGCGGACTTATTACTTAAATAAAAGAGATAAATAATGAATTGCCCAAAATGTAAAGAGAATAAATCAACAATAAAACATGGATTTTTAAGGGGTTTGCAAAGATATTTATGTAAGAGCTGTAATTATAATTATACAGTAGAAAAACGAAAGAATGCAAAAGATGAAAGTTTAAAACGTCGAGCACTAGAATTATATTTAGAAGGACTAGGATTTAGATCTATAGGTAGATTATTGAATGTTAGCCACGTATCAATATATAATTGGATAAAAAGTTATGGTGAAAAACTAGAGCAATTAAAACCAATAGAGCCAATTAGAGATGCAAAAATAGTAGAAGTAGATGAGATGCATAGCTACATAGGTAATAAAAAAAAGTGAATGGATATGGATAGCAGTCAATCGAATAAATAAAAATTTTATTAATTGTATTATAGGAATACGAGGTTCTAAAACTGGCAAAGAGTTGTGGAAAAAAATACCAGATATAGCAGTAGGTAGTGTAATGACAGACAACTGGAAAGCATATAATGAATTTATTCCTCATGAAAAGCATATTTGTTCAAAAGCACAAACTTATACAGTTGAGGGATATAATAGCATATTTAGGCACTTTTTAGATAGGCTACGATGTAGAACTAAATGTTATAGTAAGTCTAAAAAAATGCTATTATTATCAATAAAATTTAATTGCTAAGTGTAATAATTATCTACATATCTTATATTAACAATGCCTTTTTTCAATACTCATATTATCCTATTTGTGACCTAATCCTCATGCTAAACAAATTGTCCATCAATTCCAAGCAAAAATATCATTTGCATGAGTATAACATAATAATGCCATTTTATATTCAACATCACTATTTAAATGAGCAATTTTACAGCATTTTTTGTTAAATTATTTAGCTAAGTCTTTGCGCTTGGATTTAAGCTAACTGTTCACTAACTAAATCAACAACATTACGGTTAGTACTATCAAAACTCATGCCGATGGCATAAATTGGTTTACCACCATCAATATATTTCTCTGCATAATTTTTAGCTTTAATCTGAGCTAATGCCGAAATCGCATCGCCATTACTCGATAATTTAAACTCAATCAATAAAATTTTATAGGGCATGGTTATGCTGAGG
>JBDLTW010000046.1:0-2742 GCA_039805605.1 Pseudomonadota bacterium | reverse complement strand
TATTACTCGTTGAGACTAATTTTACCTCACGATTTGGTGAAATTGATATTATCATGCAAGACGGAGATAGTTTAGTTTTTGTTGAAGTTAAATATCGACAAGCTGGAATAGAACAAGCAATTGAAAGTATAACTTGGAGTAAACAGCGTAAACTAATTAAAACTGCTCAATATTATTTATTAAAAGTCGGTTATGAGCTTAATTGTCGTTTTGATGCGGTAGTACTAGATGATCACCAGCAAATCGAATGGTTAAAAAATATAATTTTATTATAAGGAAAAATAAATGAAGACTGTTGAATTAATTAAACAAAATTTTAATCAAAGCATTGCAACCAAACAAGATGCTTTAAACATTATGCTGGAGCCAATTGCCAACGCTAGTTTAATAATTGTTAATGCATTTCAAACTGGTCATAAAATGTTAATTTGTGGCAATGGTGGTTCAGCCGCTGATGCTCAACATTTTGCCGCCGAATTTACTGGACGTTATGAAATGGAACGCACTCCATTACCTGCAATAGCATTGACAACAGATAGTTCAGCATTAACTGCAATTGGTAATGATTATGGCTTTGAATATGTATTTTCTAAACAGGTCGAAGCATTGGGACAAGCTGGAGATATTTTATTTGCTATTTCTACCTCTGGCAATTCAGCCAATGTGATAAAAGCAATCGAAGTAGCACAAGCCAAACAAATGACAATTATTATTTTAGTTGGTAAAGATGGTGGTAAAATGGCACAAATGCTTAGTGACAATGATATTAATTTATGCGTCCCAGCTACACGAACTGCACGAATTCAAGAAGTACATCTATTAACTTTACATAGCTTGTGTGATGCTGTAGATAATCTAATGTTTAATAATGACTTCTGCAAAAAATAGAGAAAACAAAATAATAAGAAATAAATTTTTGGTATTGTTAATACAAGATATGTAGATAATTATTCCACTTAGTATTATAATTTTATTGATAATAATAGCATTTTTTTAGACTTACTATAACATTTAGTTCTGCGTCGTAGCCTAGCTAAAAAGTGTGTGTCTAAATATGCTATTATATCCCTCAACTGTATAAGTTTGCGCTTTTGAACAAATATGTTTTTCATGAGAAATAAATTCATTATATGCTTTACAGTGGTCTGTCATTACTTATACCGCTAGACTAGCGGAAATTAACGCTAGGGAGTTTCCTCTATCGGGGTTGAATGTAGTAAATACAATCAACTAGATATGGAACATTGAACTAGGAATCTTCGCCCTTTATGGCGGGTTGGAAGTCAATTTAGTAACTGTATAAGCAAAGTAGTAGTGTGTGTAGAAATTTGCAGGTTAAAATTATAATCAAGCAATAACTCTCCATAATATATATTGAATAATGTTAATTAAAATTATACATTAAAATGAGTTAATTATCAAGAAGTGGTGGGTTTAAAATCTTAGCTGACTATAAGTAAATAATCCAAGCAAAGATTTCTATAAAAGTATACTAATTAAAATAATCATTATTTTGAAGGTGTTTTATGCTTAGTTCGGCTAGTTTTCCTCATACACGTTTGCGTCGTAACCGTCAAGCGTCATATATACGTAATTTAACCCAAGAAAATTGGCTTAGTGCTAATGATTTGATTTATCCTGTATTTTTACTCGAGGGAAAATTACGTCAAGAACCAATCTCCTCAATGCCTGGACAATATCGTTTGAGTCTAGACTTATTATTACAACTACTTGAGAAAAGCCAAATCTTAGGTTTACAAGCGATTGCTTTATTTCCTGTCATTGAAACAGGTAAAGATAATCAAGCTATTGAGAGTTATAATCCAGACGGTTTAGTACCTCGAGCAATTAAAGCTATCAAACAACATTTTCCTAATTTAGGAATATTTACTGATATTGCTTTAGATCCATATACTTTACATGGTCAAGATGGTATTATTGATGCAGATGGTTATGTTTTAAATGACATTACTAATCAAATATTAATCAAACAAGCACTTTGTCATGCTAAAGCGGGAGCAGATTTTGTATGTCCTTCAGACATGATGGATGGTCGGATTGGACTAATTCGCCAAGCTTTAGAACAAAATTGTCTAGTGAATACAGGAATTATGGCTTATTCTGCTAAATATGCATCTAAGTATTACGGTCCATTTCGTGATGCAGTTGGGTCTAGTACAAATTTAGGTAAAGCAGATAAATTAAGTTATCAAATGCATCCAGCTAATGCAAATGAAGCTCTTCGTGAAGTTGCTTTAGATGTGAATGAAGGTGCAGATATTGTAATGGTTAAACCAGGTTTGGCATATCTTGATATTCTGTATCGAGTAAAACAAGAATTTAAAATGCCAACTGCGGTGTATCATGTTAGTGGTGAATATGCAATGCTTAAAGCTGCTGCTAATAATGGTTGGCTAGATTATGAAGCAACGTTATTTGAAACCATGTTAAGTTTTAAACGAGCTGGTGCAGATATGATTTGGACTTATGCAGCTTTTGATGTGATTAATATTTTACGGCAACAATAAAAAGTAAGAACTTACGTAACTACTTATTAGATAAAAACTGGCATATACTCAAATCAAATCATTTTACGAAATTAGCTAAATTATAATTTAATTTTTGGAATTCAAAAGTAAGTAAGCTTTGTAATTCACTTTTAAAATCACCAATATTATTTAAAAATGATAATATAGAATATCTAAAGTTATCAAAATGTTCATAATAACAATTATTTGTAAC
>JBDLTW010000045.1:0-5134 GCA_039805605.1 Pseudomonadota bacterium | reverse complement strand
AAAACAGTACTTGAAAGTGCTAATTTACAAGCCTTATCATATAAAACATCAATTAACCAAGTAAAGCGTCGTGCAGTATCTTTTTGCTCAAAATTTAGTGGGTAAATATCGCTAATAATAAACCAAGTGAATTTTTCTGCTAATTCTAGGTAGTCTAATTGACTGCGCTGAGCCCCACAAATAACTTCAAAATTTAGCCAAACAATATTATCACTATATGCAATAGTTGCGATTTGACGTTGGCAAATTAGTAAGTTTTGTTGATAATGAATTAATTGTGGGTAACTAATTTGATGAAATAGATGTTCAAGTTGAGAATGTGCATTAGTTGCCTTAATCCAAAATAATTGATTATTTGATGAGTTAACCAAGCGATAATCTTGTTGGCTATTCAACGAAGTAACAATTAAGCGTTGTTTAAGTAGCTCAATGGCGGGAAAAAAGCGTTCACGCATTAAACCATTTGGCCATAAACCATCAGGTGGATAGTTTGATGAAGTTACAACGTAAATATTTTGTTGAAATAGAGCTTGAAAGAGCTGTTGCAAAATCATGGCACTAGCAATATCACTAATATGCATTTCATCTAAATAGATAATATCAACTTGTTGTTTTAATTGTTTAGCAATAATGGATAATGGTTTATCCGCTTTTGAAAGAGCTAATTGTTGATGAATTTGTTGCATAAATTCATGAAAATGTTGCCGAATTTTACGTTTAGTAGTATGCTGGTACATTGCATTCATAATCATAGACTTACCACGACCAACATCGCCATAAATATAGTAGCCAAGCTGTTTAGGTTTATTAAACCACTGTGTAAAAAATCTATGCTGATTAAATTGTTGAAGAAATTGATTTAATTGTTCAATTAATTGTTGCTGTGCTAAATCATGTTGTAATAATTGTTGGTTAATTTGTTGTAGATACCAACTATTAAGGTTATCACTCATAAAATAAATTCTTTCATTGACATCCTTCCCCGCCATAAATGGCAAGAATTCATAGGTTGCTAAACCAAACACGTATCTTAGTTTAACTAATTAGGTGGGTTCGCTTCAGCGTAGAGTTTTGAATGCTTGGCATTTTATCTACTCTCATCATCTTGTTTTACTAAGGCTAAAGCTTTATTCCAGACAAATTGACAACAACCAACTATTTTATTTATGACGTTCTATCTCGCTATTCGTTACAATTAGTCTAAACTTGTAAGCTTGGCGTTATTTGCTTTGTTTTATGCTTTATTTAACCATAATAGCTATATTATACTATTGGTCTATGAAAAATACAACTACAAAATTAAGCGCTTTACACAGCAAAAGGCAAGATATTAAAACTGCTAGACATTGCCTATTTAATTTACAAGTCCATTTAGTATTTGTTACCTGCCTAAAAATTTTTACTACATTTAGAATTTATGCAAACTATCTTTATTGATATATGTTTAGATTATCATGCTCAATTAATTGAGTTTGATGGTGAAGTTGATCTCCTACACTTATTAATTAATTATCCGCCACAAGCTCATTATCAAATAATATGTCAATCAATTCTAGCTATGCAAGATCTTAATAATGGTTATTTTAAACAAGGTGAAAAATAAATACTTGACAACATATATTAGAATATTCTAAAATACCGCCTAAAGTATTTTAAAGGATTATATTTTATGGCTAAAATTATTGAGATAACCATTCAAGAATATTTAGAGCTTTCCAAGCAACAACCATTATTAATTTGTGATATTCGCGAAATCTCTGAATATAATCATGAACATATAGAAGATGCGCATAGTTTACCATTATCTAGTTTGGATATTCAAAAAATTAAGTTACTCATTGAAAAAGAACTTAAAATTCCAGTTTTTCATTGCCAAGCAGGAACGCGAACTAAAAATGCCAGCCAAAAATTTGCTGAACTAGATATTGAACAAGTGTATATTTTACAAGGTGGAATTAATGCGTGGAAACAAGCTGGTTTAGTAATAATTAAGAACCATAGAGCACCTTTACCAATAATGCGCCAAGTACAGATTGTGGCTGGAAGTTTAATTGTTTTAGGTGTTTTATTAGCATATTTGGTTCATCCAGCATTTATTTTATTAAGTGCTTTCGTTGGTTGTGGCTTAATTTTTGCTGGAGTGAGTGGCTTTTGTGGTTTAGCCAATTTGTTAATGTTACTACCCTTTAACCTCCAACCCGCCATAAAGAGCAAGGACTCCTAGATCAACGTTCCATATCTAGTTGATTGTATTACTACATTCAACCACGATAGAGGAAAACTCCCTAGGCGTTAATTTCCGCTAGTCCAGCGGCACGTATATTTATGGCTACATTTATATCACGGTCATCTGTTGAACTGTAATCACAAGTCCATTTTCTAATATGCAACGGTTTTTTACCTGTTACAGTGCCACAGTTATAGCAAATCTGACTGCTTGGATACCAAGGAGAGATTTTGGCTATAGTCGTGTAACTTTAAGACTTGCTTTTTTTCCATTGTTACTTCCTTTAAGTTTTTTGCTTAAGCATTTTTGTGCTCTAGCTAATTTCTTCTGGTACTTAATTAATGCCTTTAAAGGTTTTACTTTCTCACCATCTGAAGTAACTAAAAAATCGGTTAAGCCTAAATCAATCCCCAATATTTTATCAACTTTGGGTAATGATTTAATCTCAAGCTCGGAACAAAATGATACAAAATACCTATCAGCACAATCTTTAGAAATTGTTATGCTTATGCTTGAATGTTTACCCTCCAATGGACATGACCATCTAATATTAAGGGGCTCAGTTGACTTAGCAATATGGACAATCTTTTAAGCGATAGGCTATACTCATTAATCTAAATGATTGATTGCTAGATTTTCGTTTAAAATTAGGACATTTAGCAAAGAATTACTAAAAGCAACATCTTGTGAACGCAGTGTTTGTTGCAAAGCTACTGAACTAACTTCATTCAACCAGCTACTAAATTGCTCTTGATTTTTAAGCTCAGTTAAATGAGCAGAAGATTTGGTATAGTTAATTTTATTTCATTAAGAGAATATTCTTTATTACGCCAATCAAGTAGATTGTTCCATACCACACGAACACATCCAAATGTTTGAACTAATAGCTGTTTTTATTTCACTGTAGGAGATATTCTGTATTTGTAGGCTTTGTTTTTCATGATGGAGTTATTATGCTATAGTTGATTTACAAAATTCAAGCTGGTTTATTAAATAGCCTTACTCACAACAAGCTACGCTAGTTTAACACCTTATATCCTCCCCCTGAAGGGAGAGGTTTTACAGCGTGTTGGATAATCAGCCAACATTTTGATCAAATAATATTTAGCGATATCCAAAATTGCCATATAGCAAAAACCAGTATCAAAAATGATAAAAAATTGACTTTTAGCTAGATTTGCGCTACAATTAAATATTAAACTTAACAGAATTTAAATTCCATAAGTAAATCAATTAGTTTTAAATTTTAGTAATCTTTGAAAGGATACACTATGCATAATTTTACTTTTTACAATCCAGTACAAGTAGTATTTGGTAAAGGACAAATCAGCCAATTAACTAATTTAGTTAAAGGTAAACAAAAGATTTTATTAACGTATGGTGGCGGTTCAATTAAAGCCAATGGTGTTTATCAACAAGTGATTGATGCCTTAGCTGGATATTCAGTAATTGAGTTTGCAGGAATTGAGGCTAATCCTGATTATGCAACACTAATGCGTGCGGTACAAGTTTGCCAGACTGAACAAGTAGATTTAATTTTAGCTGTAGGTGGTGGTTCAATTATTGATGGAAGTAAATTCATTGCCTTAGCAACTAAATATAATGGCGATGCATGGGATATTTTAACTAAACCTGATGTAACTTATACTAGTGCAATTGATTTAGGTGTAGTATTAACTTTACCTGCTACTGGCTCAGAAATGAATTGTGGTGCAGTAGTTTCACGCCGTGAAATCGGTGCTAAACAAGCATTTATACACCCTTTAGTTTATCCTAAATTTGCTATTTTAGATCCTGAAACAACATATACTTTACCTAAACGCCAATTACAAAATGGTATCGTTGATCCATTTATTCACGTAACTGAACAATATTTAACTACTAATCGTAATAGTGCAATTCAAGATGGTTTTGCTGAAACTATTCTTAAAACTTTAATTAGTGTTGGAAAAGAAATTGTTGAAGGCACTCAAAATTATGATATTCGCGCTAATTGGATGTGGGCAGCTACTAATGCATTAAATGGTTTAATCGGCATTGGTGTTGATCAAGATTGGGCAACCCATATGATTGGTCATGAATTAACCGCAGCTTATGGTTTAGATCATGGACAAACCTTAGCGATTATTGCTCCACAATTATGGCGTCAACAAAAAGAGCTTAAAGCAGAAAAATTAGTTCAATTTGCACGTAATGTATGGGGTTTAGAAAACAGTAACCCTGATGTAGTTATTGAACAAGCAATTATTAAAACTGAAGAATTTTTCCATAGCTTAGGAGTTAAAACGCATTTTACTGATTATGGAATTGAAGTCGATCATGAATTAATTACACAAAATGTCTTCAAATACCAAAGCCAAAATTTAGGTGAAAATCGTAATATTGATGCTAATGCGGTAAAACAACTTTTAACTTGGGCTAAGTAAAACTAATTTTTAACTTCCACTTAACTTTTTTGGTTAAGTGGAAGTTAGATAAAATAATTATAAATAAGAAAGTAGCAAATGGCAAAACAAAAAATCAATGATGAACCTTTGGAAAAACAATTATGGAAAGCGTCTGCCGACTAAGCTCGAGGCTTTAATTGGTAGTAAGAATAGAATAAAAAATATTGCTAATGATATTGTTACTCATTTTAGCCAACGTCAAGAAGTGTTTGCTGGTAAAGCAATGATTGTTGCAATGAGTCAAAGAATTGCCGCTGAACTATATCAAGAAATTATTAACCTTAAACCTGATTGGCATTCTGATGATTTAAACCATGGTAAATTAAAGGTTGTTATGACTTCAGCTTCTAGCTATGGAGAACAAATTGCTAAACATCATACGACTAAGCAACAACGCCGCATAGTAATTGTTAGGGATATTGATTTTGATGCCCCTAGTATGCACACTTTATCCAACACG
>JBDLTW010000044.1:0-3627 GCA_039805605.1 Pseudomonadota bacterium | reverse complement strand
CGTTAGCGTTAAAAGTAATTGATCCATTATTTCCACCACCACCAGAAATTTTAAAGGTAGCACAAAATCCACCAGTTTTCCAGCCATTAGCTACGCTATAATTATTAAATAAATTACCACGATAAAAGGTAGCAAAATGTGTCATTGAAAGATCAATATCGCTAATTAAAATAGCCATTAAATTCCCCATTTATATAATTTTTAGTCAAGCCAATATTATAACAAATCTGAAAAACTACCAGTAATATTTTTGCTTAATCAATCGCTATTAAGCGTACTGATATAAGTTGGCTTTAAGTGCTTTAATGTCTGTAGATTGTCGTGTGATAGTATAATATTAGCAATGTAGTTATGGTATAATCATGTGTAATGCTGACTTAATAAAATCAATTAGCCAATTGCTTGAAAAAGCTTAATTAACCAGATGACTAGCTTGGATACTAGCACGTGATAGGTGAGGCTTAGTGATGGACTGGATAAATAATTAACCAATATCCCAAATAGATTTTTTGCTCATAGTTTATCTAACACGCCGTAAAATCTCTCCCTTTTGAGATGGATATAAAGTGTAAATTTTAGCGGTCATTGTTTGTAAAATTTGCTAGGTTTTATGCTTCAATTAGGATTGGCTCAAATTGTAGCGACAACAAACCGATGCGATTAAAAAATTGAGTGTGTGAACGTTGTGGTATCTCTTGAATATCAAAGCAGAAGCAATTAAATTAAACTATTATCGGCAACTAGGCAGGTTGTCGGCAGACGTGGAGATACCGTAAGACCACCTTATTGTGGCTAGTAACTGTGAAGCGTCAAGAAATTTCACGCTTTGGTGTGGAAAGTATGTCAAATAATAAACATTTAAGGTTTAAGGTAACTAATGAAACATATAAGAAATTTTTCTATAATTGCCCATATTGACCATGGGAAATCAACTCTTGCTGATCGCTTTATTGAGTTTTGCGGAGGTTTAGATAAGCGTGAAATGGATAGTCAAGTTCTCGATTCAATGGATATTGAAAAAGAACGTGGCATTACCATTAAAGCACAAACCGCAGCTTTAAATTATCGTGCTAAAGATGGCAATGTTTATAATTTAAATTTAATTGATACCCCAGGACACGTTGATTTTTCTTATGAAGTATCTCGTTCATTATCGGCATGTGAGGGTGCGTTATTAGTTGTCGATGCCTCACAAGGTGTTGAAGCACAAACGGTAGCTAATTGTTATACCGCAATTGATTTAGGTGTTGAAGTTTTACCTGTATTAAATAAAATTGATTTACCATCGGCAGAACCTGAACGAGTAGCGCAAGAAATTGAGGATATTATTGGCTTAGATGCTATTGACGCAGTCCATTGTTCAGCTAAAACTGGTGTTGGTTTACAAGAAGTTTTAGAATTAGTTGTAGCTAAAATCCCTGCTCCACAAGGAGACACTAGTAAACCATTAAAAGCACTAATTGTTGATTCTTGGTTTGATAATTATGTTGGTGTTGTTATGTTAGTGCGAGTAGTTGATGGTGAATTACGCCCTAAAGATAAAATTAAATTTATGAGCAATAAGGCTGTATTTTTATGTGAACAAGTTGGAGTGTTTACACCTAAATCAGTGCAACGTAATTTATTATCTGCAGGTGAGGTGGGTTTTGTAATTGCTGGAATTAAAGAATTACAATTAGCTAAAGTTGGTGATACTATTACTTTGGATAAAAATCCAGCTACGGAACAATTACCAGGATTTAAAGAAATTCAACCTAAAGTTTTTGCTGGTTTATATCCTGTGGAATCGCATGATTATGATGCTTTGCGTGATTCGCTAGAAAAATTAAAACTTAATGATGCTTCATTGAACTTTGAGCCTGAAGTATCACAAGCATTAGGTTTTGGTTTTCGCTGTGGTTTCCTTGGTCTATTGCATTTAGAAATTGTCCAAGAGCGTTTAGAGCGTGAATTTGATATGGACTTAATTACTACAGCACCAACTGTAGTTTATCAAGTTTTAGAAAAAACAGGGGAATTAATTTCTGTAGAAAACCCTGCTAAATTGCCAGAACCTAGTCGAATTGAAGAAATTCGTGAGCCTATTATTACTGCTAATATATTAGTACCGAATGATTATGTTGGTGCGGTAATAATTTTATGTAACCAAAAACGTGGTGTACAATTAAATATGCAGTATTTAGGTCGCCAAGTTATGTTAACTTATGAAATGCCACTAAATGAAGTAGTTTTAGATTTCTTTGATAAATTAAAATCTGTTTCACGTGGTTATGCTTCATTTGATTATGAATTTAAAGAGTTTCGAACTTCTGATTTAGTTAAATTAGATGTATTAGTCAATGGTGAACGAGTTGATGCATTATCTTTAATTGTTCATCGGGCAAATTCACAATATCGTGGACGTGAATTAGTTGCTAAATTACGTGAATTAATTCCGCGCCAAATGTTTGACATTGCTATACAAGCGGCTATTGGTTCACATATTATTGCACGAGAAACGGTTAAGGCGATGCGTAAGAATGTCTTGGCTAAATGTTATGGCGGTGATATTACGCGGAAGAAAAAATTATTAGAAAAACAAAAAGCTGGTAAAAAACGTATGAAGCAAGTTGGTAATGTTGAAATTCCACAAACTGCATTCTTAGCGATTTTACAGGTTGATTAATTAAATTATTAAGAACAGCAGGTTATATGACCTGCTGTTTTTTTGGGGTTATTTAAATTTGATTACCGCTTGGATATACGATTGTACAATTTGTGCATAGTCATATGATGATTTAATTTCACCAACTAAATCTTGATAACCATAGCTGTTATCAGGATTATTTTCATCCGTATATAGTGGAATTAATTTGTACAAATAATCATCTTGGACAGGATCAGCTTCTTGGATAATTTCTTTAATCCATCTATCTTTTTCTAATTTAGTTAATTGAATGGTCAAAACATCTTCAACTAGCTGATAAATTTGTTGCCATGAAATTACCTCTTGATTAGCAACCTTAACCACTTTAAATTCATTATATTGAATTGCTTTAGTGATATGTAATGCAATATCATTTACTGATAAACACTCAAACTCACCAAAATTTTGTGGTGCTACTTGTTTAATACATAGACTCTTAAATAACGCATATAGATGATTAGTACTATGATTAAGATCATAATTATTAATATTTGGAGCAACATAACCAAGGCGTAAAATTGATGCGGATAGTCCATATTGTTTAAAGGCAGCATAGACTAATTTTTCAGCGATCATTTTACTTAAATAATAACCATGATAACCTTTAATCGCATTAAATTCAGCGTTATCAAATTTGGCTAAATCATGATTACAGCTACCAGTAGTAGAAATAAAAATTAATTTTTTTCGTTTAGTTGTTAGAGCCAAATTAATTAAATCTCTGGTAGCGATAACATTACTCTGCTTATGTTCATGATAGCCAAATAAATGATTAACCATAGCACCAATATGAATAATAACATCCACCGTACTCGCTAGATAGTTAAATTGTTGATGATTTAATCCTAAATTATCTAGTGTTAAGTCGCCACGAATATAGCTTACATGCTCATCATTAAATACATCAGTTACATTACGTTGCATGGAAATAATTTTCGCCT
>JBDLTW010000043.1:0-7448 GCA_039805605.1 Pseudomonadota bacterium | reverse complement strand
TTTGTTGAATAGTTGCGGTTTCCATTAACCAGCCACCATACATAACATTTACTCGATCACAAATATTAGCAACTACACCCATATCATGAGTAATAAAAATAATTGACATATTCATTTCTTGTTTTAATTCTTTAAGTAACTCCAAAATTTGTGCTTGTACTGTTACATCTAAAGCCGTTGTTGGTTCATCGGCAATTAGCAATTTAGGCTTAGTTAGTAGAGACATCGCAATCATTACTCGCTGACGCATACCACCTGAAAATTCATGTGGGTACAAATGAATTCGATTCTGTGCATCAGGAATTTTTACCCGATCTAACATTTTTATCGATTCTTTTAATGCATCATTATAGCTCATTTGTTTATGTAGCATTAAAACTTCAGTCATTTGGGAGCTAATTTTTAAATAAGGATTTAATGAAGTCATTGGATCTTGAAAAATCATAGCAATTTGATCGCCACGTAATTTGTTTAATTTACTTGTAGCTAAACCAACTAATTCTTGACCCATAAATTTTACCGAGCCTGTAATTTTACCATTTCCAGCTAATAATCCCATTAAGGCTAACATGGTTTGGCTTTTGCCCGAGCCTGATTCACCTACTATACCAATAATCTCACTATCATAAACTTTAAACGATAAACCATTAACTGCTTTAACTAATCCATCTTGTACTTTAAATAGTACATTTAAGTCACGCACTTCTAACATTGCTTGTTGTGTAGTTGTCATAATATTATTTTCCTAACGAGGATCTAAAGCATCACGTAAGCCATTAGCTAAGAATGCAAAAGATAATAAAGTAATAATCATTAAACCAGCAGGAAATAGTAATAACCACCATGCTTGCATATTTTGTGCACCATCAGCAATTAATAATCCCCATGAAGTCATTGGTTCCGTAACGCCAAGTCCAAAAAAGCTTAATACAGCTGATAATACGATCATATTTGGAACTGTCAAAGCTGCATAAACAATAACTACGCCAAGTAAATTGGGAATAACATGGCGGGTAATAATTTTAAAATTGCTCACCCCAGAAATTAAGGCAGCTTCAACATATTCTTTGTGCTTGATGCTTAGAGTTTGTCCTCGAACAATCCGTGACATATCTAACCATGAAATAGCAGCAATTGCAACAAATGACAATGCCATGCTATTGCCAAATAAAGTAATTAATAAAATACAGAAGAATAAAAAAGGAATACCATATAAAATATCAACAATACGCATCATTATGGTATCAACCTTACCGCCAATATATCCTGCAATTGCTCCATAAAATATGCCAATAAGCAGTACAACAAAAGCTGCGGCAAAAGCAATAGCAAAAGTAATTCGTCCACCAATAAAACAACGAACCATTAAATCACGTCCTAAGCTATCAGTTCCAAACCAATGTTGACTATTTGGTGCTAACATGATTTCACCCCAATTAGTTTTATCATATGCAATACTACTAAAAATTGGCACAATAGCGCATAATAAGGCTAAAACAATAATGATTAAGCCACTGGTCATTGCTAATTTATTGCGCGATAAGCGACTAAATACACTGCGCCAAAAACCTTTGGCTTGTGGTGCATCTAGATTAAAATTTTTTGCTTTTAAAATCATAATGGATGTCCTATTGTTTAATTTTGGGATCTAAAATCATGTAAAGTAAATCAACAATAATATTAAAAATGATTGTTAAAATACTACCTAAAATGGTTATTGCCATAATCATATTATAATCACGGTTGGTAGCTGCATTAGTGGTTAAAACTCCAAGCCCTGGGAGGGTAAAAATTTGCTCAGTAACAACTGCACCAACTAAAATTCCTGCAAACATTGGACCAAGCAAGGAGATAACTGGTAGTAATGTTGGGCGAATGGCATGCTTAAATAGAATTTTTTTGGTCGGCAAACCTTTAGCTCGAGCAGTTCGGATATAATTAGAATTTAAGACATCAACAATACTACCACGGGTTACAAACGCAATAGTAGGTGAATAAGCTAAAATTAAAACTACTACGGGTAAAAATAAATGAGCAAAATCACCATCTCCCCAGCCACCTGCAGGTAACCAATGTAAGGTTACAGCAAAAATTAGTACTGATAATGGACCAGTTACCATTGTTGGTACAGCAGTAAAAAAAATATTACTTGCCACAACTAATTTATCAAACCATGAGTTTTTATGTAAACCAGCATATGCCCCACATAAAATTCCCAGAGGTACGGCAATTATCATGGTGTAAATACTTAATCGTAAAGTTACCCAAAAACCACCCATATTATCTGGAAATAATAAATTGTTGATGGATTGACCTAAATATTTCATTGAAATGCCAAAATTACCATGAATTAAGTCATTTAAATAGAGTAAATATTGTTGCCAAAGTGGTAAATTTAATCGGTATTGTTCCATTAATGATTTTAAAGCTTCTGGTGATAAAGCACGTTCTCCATCAAATGGATTACCGGGAGTTAAATGAACTAAGAAAAATACCAAGGTAATAATTGCCAACAGTGTCGGAATTGATACCAAAATACGTTTAAGGGCGAATTTTAACATTTAAATTTCCTCTAATTTAATTTATACCATTTACTCATTACGTGATCAAAGTGATTATTATTTATTTCATAGCCTTTTACTCGAGGGTTAATTAAACGGTAATAACTATATTGATAAAGTGGAATAATTGCATAATCATTTTGAGCAATTTCTAATGCTTGATGAATTAATTGAATACGTTGCTCAGGATTAGACGTATTTTGAGCCTGAAGAATTAATTTATCATATTCTGGATTACAATATTTAGATTTGTTAGTTGGATCTTTACATAAGAATAAACTAGTATAACTATCAACACTATTATAGTCAGCCACCCAGCCATCACGAGCTATATCGTAGTTGGCTTGATTACGTGCTTGAATAAAAGTTTTCCATTCTTGATTAGCTGAAGTTACTTTAATTGCCGTAGCACCAAAAGCTTGTTGCCACATTGAAGCAATGGCTAAAGCAATTTTTTTATGTGCATCATTGGTATTATAGCTAATGGATAATTCTAATGGGTGATTAGCCCCATATCCAGCTTTGGCAAATAATTCTTTGGCTAAAGCTAATTGCTTATCTCTTGGCCATGATGCCCATTCATATTTAGTATCAGCAAATTTACCACCTTCAATAGTTGCCGTAGTATAACTATATAATGGTGATTGACCTTGACCTAAGACATCTTTGGTTAATACATTGCGATCTACTGCCATTGATAATGCTTGGCGTAAATCACGATTTTGAGCAAATTTGGCAATAGTCATATTTAAATCATAGTAATATAATGCTTCTTGAGTAACTGTATGTGCTTGGTTGGCATACTCTTGAATAATAGTTTTGTATTGATCTACAGGCATACTATAAGTTATATCAATGTCACCACTTTTATATTGATTAAATGAGGCTGAAGTATCGACAATTGGCATAAACTTAATCTTTTCAATTGCAACATTCTTGGCATCATAATAGTTTGGATTTTTAGATAGAGTCATATGTCCTTTAATTACCCATTCTTGAATTTTATATGCACCAGAAGTTACCATATTAGTAATTTGTGTCCATTTAGTACCAAATTTTTTTACATTAGCTTGAGAAACTACAGCAACATTAGGCATGGCGCAAATTTGTAAGAATGAAGGATCTGGGTGGTTGAGTTTGATTTGTATTGTATTGCTATCTAGAGCAGTTACGCCAAGTTGACTAACAGGTAATTTTCCTGCTATTACATCTTTACCATTAACAATATTTAACGCTAAATTATTATATGGCGAAGCAACTTTAGGATCAGCAAGACGTTGCCACGAAAATACTACATCATTAGCAGTAATTGCTGAACCATCAGAAAATTTTAAATTAGGGCGCAAATGAAAGGTATAAGTTTTACCATCAGGACTAGTTTCCCACTTGTCGGCTAAACCTGGTATCGTTTGATTGTTTTGATCAAATGACGTTAATCCTTCAAATAAATCATATAAAACCCGAGCGCTGGTTACATCTTCAGCCAAAACTGGATCAACAGTTGGGGCATCTTCACCATTATCAACAGTAATGGTGTTAGTATTAGCATTTTTACTAGTTGGTGCTGTTGCTAGTGTTTGCTTATTTGTTTTTGAGCATGAAACAGTGCTAATGCTAACTAGACCAATTAAACCAAGTAAAGCGGTTAAACGAGGTAATTTCATTATTATAGTCCTAGACAAAAGTTAGTTAAATTTATACCATTTACTCATTACATGATCTAAATGGTTAGTTTCTGGGGTATAGTTTTTTACTTTAGGATTAATTAAGCGAAAGTAGGTGTATTGATACAATGGAATAATAGAATAATTTTCCATGGCTACTTGAAGAGCTTGACGAGTTAATGCAACTTGTTGGCTTTCAACACTACTAGCATGAGCTTGTGCCAGTAATTGATCATATAATGGTATACATGAATGTGAATTATTTTGTGGATTATTACATTGGTATAAATTAGTATAACTATCTACGCTATCATAATCAGCTAACCAAGCATCTCTTGCTACATCATAATCTGCTTTATGTCGAGTTTGTAAGAAAATTTTCCACTCTTGATTTAAAGTAGTAATTTTAACGCTTTTTGTACCAAAGACTTGTTGCCACATTGATCCTAAAGCTAAAGCTACTTTTTTATGTAAATCATTAGTATTGTAGCTAATATTTAATTCCAAAGGATGATGTGGACCATAACCTGCTTGTGCAAATAATTTTTGAGCCTCAGTGATTTGTTGTGATCGTGATAATTTTGCCCAAGCGTAATCTAAACCAGCATATTTACCACCGTCAACAGTATTAGTTACATAAGAATATAGTGGAATTTGTCCCTGACCTAAAATATCTTTAACTAATACATTACGATCTACTGCCATAGATAATGCCTTGCGCAATGGTAAACTATTTTTAAATTTAGGAAGTGTCATATTAAGATCGTAATAATAAATACCCTCTTGTGCTACCGTGTGTAGTTGATCTCCTAAACTTGTTTTAATATTTTTATATTGATCTACAGGCACCGTATAAGTTACCTCAACATCACCTGATTTATATTGGCTAAGTGATGAGTTGATATCTTGAATTGGCACCATGCGTACAGTATTTATGGTGACATTGCTTTCATCATAATAATATGGGTTTTTTGTTAATAAAATATAACCTTTTACCACCCGTTCACTAACTTTATAGCCACCTGAAGTGACCATGTTTTTAGGTTCAGTCCATGCATTAGCAAATTTTTCAAGATTTGCTTTAGAAACAATACCTAAATTCCATAGTGATACTACGGCTAAAAATGAAGGATCTGGGCGGGTCAATTCAATTTGTACTGTATGATTATCTAATGCTTTTACGGCTAAACTATTTAATGGTTTAGTCCCCTTAATGATTTCTGAGGCATTTACAATCTGAGTTATCAACATATTATATGGTGAAGCTACCTTAGGATCAATTAAGCGCTGATAGGTAAATACCACATCGTTAGCGGTAAGAGGTGAACCATCAGAAAATTTAAGATTAGGGCGGAGATGAAAAATATAAATTTTACCCGTTGAGTCAATATCCCAACTTTCTGCTAATCCGGGAATAATTTTCATACTTTGATCATAAGAAGTTAAACCTTCAAAAGTATCATTGGTTATTCGATGACTTGCTGTATCTTCAGACATTTGAGGATCTAAAGTTGCAATATCATCAGCTAAGGCAATTTTAATTAGGTTAGAATTTGTTGTGGTTGTAGTTTGATTAGTTGCTTTTGAACAAGAACTAATCATGCTACCACCAATGCCAACTATAGCTAATAACGAAACTATAGATTTTTTTTTCATTAGTAAAACTCCTGAATTACAATTATCAAAATTTATACCATTTACTCATTACGTGATCAAGATGATTGGTTTCTGGGGTATAACCTTTAATCTGGGGTTTAATTAGACGATAATAAGTAGTTTGAAATAATGGTATAACACTATAATCATTCATAATTAAGCTTAAAGCTTGATGGATTAAATTAATTCTTTGTGTTGGATCTTGAGTATTCTGAGCCTGATTAATTAATTCATCATAGTGTTGATTACAGTAATGAGTTCGATTTTGAGGATTGTTACATAGGAATAAACTAGTATAGCCATCTACAGAATTATAATCAGCAGCATAGCCATCTCGTGCTAATTCAAAATCACCATTACGGCGCGCTTGAAGAAACACTTTCCATTCTTGATTAATTAAGTTAATTTTAATTGCATCTTTACCAAAAACTTGTTGCCACATTGAAGCAATAGCTAAAGCTTTTTTACGATGATCATCACGGGTATTATAAGAAATACTAATTTCTAAAGGATGTTGCTGACTATAACCTGCTTGTTTAAACAGAAGTTGAGCCTCTGCAATTTGTTTGTCGCGTGTCCAATTTGCCCATGGATAATCTAAATTAGCAAACTTACCACTTTCAATAGTTTTCGTGGTATAAGAATAAAGCGCAGTTTGATCTTGCCCTAATACTTGTTTGACTAATGTTTCACGATCTACTGCCATACTTAATGCTTGGCGCAGTTTTAAATTATTTTTTAATTTAGCCGACAGCAAATTGAAGTCCAAAAATTCTACAGCTTCCCATGCTACGGTATGTTCTTGATTTGCCATAGTTTGTTTTATAGTTTGATATTGGTCAATCGGTAAAAAGCTAGTAATATCAATTTGATCGGTTTTATATTGGTTAAGTGCGGAGTTACGATCAACAATTGGATAAAATTTAATTTGATTAACTTTTACATTATTGGCATCATAGTAATAAGGATTTTTACTAATAGTAATTGTACCTTGAACTATTCTTTCATCTAATTTATAGGCACCCGAACCAACAATATTTTTAGTGTCTGTCCACTGATTAGCAAATTTATTTATATTAGCTTGTGATACAATAGCCAATTCTGGTAAGGCACAAATTTTTAAAAAAGAGTTATCAGGATGAACTAAATTAATTTGAATAGTTTGTGGATTAATTGCCTTAATACCTAATTTAGTTATAGGTAGTTTTCCAGCAATAATTTGCGAACCATTTTCAATATTATTAACCAGATAATTATATGGGGAATTAAGTTTTGGATCTGCTAAACGTTGAAAACTAAAAACTACATCATTAACACTTAGACTACTACCATCAGAAAATTTTAAATTAGGACGTAAGTGAAAAATATAAGTTTTACCATCAGGACTAATTTCCCAATTTTGAGCTAATCCTGGAATAGGTTGATTATTTTGATTAAATGAAACTAGTCCTTCAAATAAATCTACTGCTACGCGAAAACTTTGACTATCTTCAACCAATTGAGGGTCTAAAGTAGCGATATCAGCACCTAAGTCAACTTTAATGGTATTTGTGGTTTTGGTTAATTT
>JBDLTW010000042.1:0-3944 GCA_039805605.1 Pseudomonadota bacterium | reverse complement strand
TAATTAAGACTAGAGCTACACAGCACCGTGTAGCTTTTTTAATAGCAAATTTTATGGAGGCTAGTAAAATGTTAATTGGTGTACCTAAAGAAATCAAAAATCATGAATATAGAGTTGGTTTAACCCCTGCGGGAACTTATGAATTAGTACGTCAAGGACATAGTGTTTTGATTGAAACTAATGCAGGTTCGGCAATTGGTTTTTCTGATGATGACTATATTAAGACGGGTGCTGAAATTGTTAATTCTGCTGAAGAAGTTTATGCACGTAGTGAAATGATCGTAAAAGTGAAAGAGCCTCAGACCAATGAATGCAAAATGCTTCGTTCAGGTCAAATTTTATTCACTTATTTGCATTTAGCACCAGATCCAGAACAGACTAAAGGTTTATTAGATTCTGATTGTGTTGCCATTGCATATGAAACAGTAACTGATGATTTAGGTGGATTACCATTATTAGCTCCAATGTCCGAAGTAGCAGGGCGATTAGCCGTACAAGCAGGTGCTCATGCATTAGAGCGTCATAAAGGTGGTTGTGGTGTCCTAATGGGCGGTGTACCTGGTGTTAAACCTGCTAATGTGGTTGTCATTGGTGGTGGTGTGGTTGGTTTGAATGCTGCGCGCATGGCTGCTGGATTAGGTGCAGATGTTACACTATTAGATCGTAATTTAGCAGTATTAAAGAAAATTGATAATGATTTTAACGGACGAATTAAAACGATTTATAGTAATCAAATGAGTTTAGAAAAAACTATTCGTTCAGCGCATTTGATTATTGGTGCTGTATTAATTCCAGGAGCAGCTGCACCTAAATTAGTTTCACGTAGTTTATTAAAAGAAATGAAAAAAGGTGCGGTATTGGTTGATGTGGCAATTGATCAAGGAGGTTGTTTTGAAACTTCTATGCCAACTACTCATCAAAATCCAACTTATATTGTTGATGATGTGGTGCATTACTGCGTGGCTAATATGCCTGGTGCTGTGGCAAAAACTTCAACGTTGGCGTTAACTAATGCGACTTTACCATTTGTATTAGAGTTGGCAAATAAAGGTTGGAAACAAGCTTTGCGTGAAAATCGCCATTTACGTAATGGTTTAAATATTTGTCAAGGTAATGTTACCTATTACGCTGTCGCTCGTGATTTAGGTTATACTCATGTAGACCCATTGTCTTTGATCTAATTAATTTAGCTTAAAGTTATTGCCTCACTATTTTTCATAGTGAGGATTTTGTTGTTCTAAATGTAAATGAATTTGTTTGAGCATTTGTGTAAATTGTTCTATTTGATTTGGTGCAAAATTAGTTATTACATCATCAATTATCTGGTTTTTCTGATTAATAATATTTTGATATAAATTTATTCCACGTTGCGTAGCTATTAAGTGGATTAGGCGGTGGTCTTGTGTATCTACTTGCTTATTAATATAACCTGAGGCTTCGAGTTTTTGTGTAGCCTTGGTGACGGTGGTTTTATCTACTCTTAAAGTAATGGATAGTTGTTTAAGGCTAATGTGTTTATTTTCAACAATTCTACTCAAAAAAGCAAATTGTCCTCTATGCAATCCATAGTGGCGAAAAATTGTTTCATAAATATTATTAATATGTTTAGCCAAATTGTCAATATCGCGAAAAATACTATTATTTAACATGCTTTTTAACATATTCCCAAAATTTTAACTTATTCGTAAAGTGCTTATCTTTTAACTTTTTTTAATACTACTATATTATATCATATCTTTAGTTAAATTTTTGTTTAAATTGTATCCATTTAATTAAAAATAGTTAAAATTTCAACTATTTTATGGTATTATATTGACCAACAATATTTTTTAGGTAGGTAATACTAATGGAATTAATTTTAAAAAATGAAGCGGTAATCAAACTACTTAGCTCGGTTAAAGAAACTAATAGTATGTATAGTGCAACAAAGCAAGAAGAAATTAAGTCTTATGCTAAAAGTCAAAATCCAATTTGTACGTTAGTGATGTGCTGTGATTCACGAGCTCATAGTACATCATTTACATTTGATCCTGAAAATAATTTTTTTATTGTACGCAATATTGGTAACCAATATATTCTAAATCAAGGTTGTGTAGAGTATGGTGTACGAGTACTTAACACTCCATTATTAGTATTTTTGGGGCATACTGGTTGTGGTGCGGTTAAAGCTTCAATGGCAGATTACAGTTCGTTGCATTCAAGTATTATTCGTGAAATTGATCATTTGGCATTGTCAATTAAAAAATCGCAGATTGACGCTAATGGTTGTCCTGAACAACAATGGCGTGATGCTGTAATTAATAATGTTAATCAACAAGTTGATTTAGCATTAAAAGATTTTGCTGATTTGCGAAATAGTAAAACTTTAGCCGTGGTGGGAATGGTTTTAGATATTGATAATTCTTTAGGTCAAGGCTATGGTAAAATTACTGTAGTAAATCTGAATGGCGAAACTGATGTTAATCAACTAGCACAACATGAATTTATTCAGCAGTTTTTTTCTTATTAATTAGTCAACTGTGGTGATATATTTCCTCATGCTAAAGCGTGAGGTTTTTTATTTTTTACAGGTCATATTATTAATATCTTTCTAACAAATCTTAACATTCATCACTCCCCCAATAGCGAAATTTCTTATAGTTGTATTTTTTATAAGCCAATAGTATAATATAGGTATCCTCGCTCTTTTATGGCGTGGTGTGTTAAATAAAGGAGATATATTATGGTAAAACGTACCAAGCCACCAGTTGTTGATAATACGCCAACTTTATTAGTTGAGTTGGATTTATGTATTGCTAAAACAGTTAAAAATAGCGATGGAGTTAGTGAATTAATTGTTGCTGGTCGAGACGTCTATACACATTGTTTAATTGTTGCACAAGTTGCCCAACATTTAATCGAAAGGTTTCCTAATTGGTTACGTGAAAAATTTTTTCCTAAAGGCTCTGCATTAATTGCTGGTTGTCATGATTTAGGTAAAGTTAGCCCAAGCTTTCAAAAAAAATTATATCAAAATTTATCTTTGCCCATTATTCAAGATAATATAGCGCGATTATTAGCCTGTGAAAATATATCTATAGATGAAAAAGCATGGGGTGGACATGCAGGAGTTAGTGGGATAACTATAAAATTAATAACTAATCGTAGCGATTTAGCTAAAATTGTTGGTCAACATCATGGTTATTTAGCCAGTAAAAGTTTATTTTACAAACCTACCGATAGTCGATTTGGTGGTGAAGAGTGGCTAAATTTACGTAAACAGCTAGTTAAAAAACTAGAACAGCAAATGGAGCAAACTTTCCCAGTAGAATTACTCCCCATTCAAGAAAAAGTTTTATCTGGGTTGACTACGGTTGCAGATTGGATTGGCTCAGCTAACCATTTTAATCAAGCAGATGATTGTGATTGGTTGGCACAAATTCCTCATTGCTTAAATGAAGCTGGTTTTATTCAGCCTAAAATTATCGCAGATTTAAGTTTTATGGATATTTTTGCTTTTCAAGCAAATTCAATTCAACAACAGTTTATTAATAGTGTTAATGCACCAGGCGTATATATTTTAGAAGCTCCAATGGGGATAGGTAAAACAGAAGCTGCTTTATATGCAGCATATAAATTATTGGCAAATAATCAAGCACAAGGTATTTATTTTGCTTTGCCTACCCAATTAACTTCAGAAAAAATTTATCAACGTACGCAACAGTTTTTGGATAAAATTTTAGTCACTAGTGTAGAAAAATCCCAATTAATGCTGGTACATAGTAAAAGTAATAGTAGAATGGGTGAAGAAGCTAATCCAGATCGTTCATGGTTTAATCAGCGTAAACGCCGTATTTTAGCCCCGTTTGCTGTTGGCACTATTGATCAGGCTTTAATGGCAGTATTACATGTTAAACATTCGTTTGTGCGTAGTTTTGGTTTAATTGGTAAAGTTATAATTCTTG
>JBDLTW010000041.1:0-5875 GCA_039805605.1 Pseudomonadota bacterium | reverse complement strand
AATTAAGCTAATTAAGTTAAGTATGAACCATCTAAAGCTTTTTTCTATTATTCTAAACATTTATATATTTTCTATAAAGGTTATTTCTTCAGGGGTTAAATCATATAATTGATAAACCAGCCGATCAATTTGTTGCTCATAGATATTGGTATCTTGACCATTTTGTTTAGCTTCCATAATCTTATCTACTAATTCAATATAAGGCTGTTGCTCTGGTGGTGATAGTTTAAGAAGGGTAATGTTTGTTACATTTTCTGCATTTCCAGAATTACCACCAACCGCACTTCCTACTATTATAGATATAATAAATTGAAAAATACTTGAATTCAATATTGCAGAAATATATCTTAAATTATTACCGATAATAAAATGCATACTATCAGAAATATACATACCTTTATTGCATAATGCAAACACTTTATCTTTTGAAATTCTATTCCAAACAATTTTTTCTTTTTCAAACTCTGCCAAATAAGCACAATTACGTAAATTGTATGGAGTTAAACCTTTATCTTGTCGCTTTTCTAATTGAGGATAAAATTTATCTAAATGTCGCTTAATTGCAGGATATTTGTTTATATCGACAGTTGGGTTGTTATGTGAATTAATCAACCACAAACCAGCCCATTCAGCTTGGTAACGTTTAATATCTCTACCACGTAGAATTGGCTTAATTATTTCTGCAGATTTTGGATCTTCAGCACATAAACGTTCTTTAGTTGCGCTATCAATAATGAATGCCTCATTAAATCCAGTTTTTATTCCATAGTTTATATTAATATCCCATTCTTTTAACGGCGTTCCTTTAGCTTCTATTTTAGCTTTAATTTGCTGTTCCAATAAGGAAGTAATTATCCATGCTTCAGCACTAACTTTTGGCATAATTTGTTTATTACTGTCAAAATAATTACGCAATGATATTTGAACATTATAATCATCTTTCATCGTACAAGCATTAAACATATGTGTGTATGGCTGATTTTTGGTAATTAAAATATTTGAATCAACAGTTGCTGATTGAAAAACTTGATAGCCACCAAAATCAATTAATTCAACAGGTTGAGTTTTAGTAGCTAAAAATTCACGTAATAATTTACCATAACCAGCCCTCATCCATTTGTTAGAAGTGATAAATGCTAATATTCCAGAGGTTTTAAGTAATGATATTCCTTTTTCTATAAATAAAGCATAAATATCACCTGTTTTAGTAAAGGTGTAATAATTTTGTTGTTGCCAATCTTTTTGGCATTGTTGTCCACTAAATTTTTGGATTTGTACATACGGTGGATTACCAATCACCACATCAAAGCCATCTTGAATACCAAACATAAATTGATTATCATAAAATTGACAGATGTTTTGTGTGTCAAATGGATGATAGCTCTCGATTTGTTCTAAATATTTAGATTTACCAAATAGGCTTTCTTGGGAGCGTGATTGCTCAATTAAATCATTATATTGTAAGCGTAATTTTTGCTTGGTTTTATAATTGCGTGCATTAAAATAATCATGTTGTAATTCTTGTAATTTTTCAATTGTACCTAAGTTATCCGCAAGATTGCTTTGTCCCTTACTTTCTAATTTTATTAAACTATTGCAACAAACAAATTTAAAGTCTAAATTAGGCAAAGGTTCAATTTTTTGTTTATCTTCGTCAACTACAATTGATAACCAAGCTCTAAGACGTGCAATTTCAATTGCGTTGGGTTCAATATCAGCACCAAAAATACTATTTTCAATAATTTTAATTTTTCGATCCGTTATGTTTAATTTATCACCTAAACGTTCATAAATTTGTAAAATTAATTGCATCATTCCCATTGGAAATGCACCAGAACCACAAGCAGGATCAAATACCGTAATTTTATCAAGTAAACCAATCAAATGTTCTTTATGTGGCTTAACGTCATCTAGCCAGTTTTTCTTTTGATCAGTAAGATAACCAATACTATCATCGAGTAAACGATTGATTATATTATGGCTATATTCTGGGCTGTTAGTTTGAAGATATTGGCGTAAACTTTCTTTACACATATAATCAACAATTACTCTTGGGGTATAAAATGCACCTTTGGCTTTACGTGCTGATTCACTTGAACCATCATTAGTTACATTAATTTCTGCTAGTAAATTTTCAAAAATTCTACCTAACATTTCGGGATCAATTGCCATCACTTCATAATTACTTAAACTTTCATCAACAGTCCAATTATATTTACGACAAATAGCAAATAAATCAGTAAAATAATTTTCAGGAAAAGTTACCTTATCAATATCAGTATCTTTGCGCTCAAATAAACCACCATTTAAATAAGGTGTGGTTATGTCACTATGCTTACGTTCGTTAATTGGCGTATTCAACACCGCAAAAAATAATTGACTTAATTTATTTTGATAATAAAAATTGTCATCTTGTTGTTCTAATTCTAAATAATTGGGATTAATTACTCCTTTTTTGATTAGAAAATAACAAAATAAAATTCGTCCAATTAAGCGATTGGTAAAAATAACCGCTTGATTATTATCAAAAATCTTCTGGTCGGTAAGATGTTTTTGTAATATAGCAAAGCTTTGAATAATATCCGCATAGAATTTTTTATTTACTGTTTCAAGATTTAAACTATCCCATAAGCGTTGGTGGAGAAGCTTTTTTTGATTTTCTGTAACAAATAAGTTTTGCCACTTAGCTAAAATTTCACTTTGGGTTGAATTTAATTCCTCACCATGATTTAGCTCTAAAATACGTAAATTCTCTTGATGACTAACTACAACCAAAAAACGATTTTTACAGACAATAAAATCTAAACCAAGAGGGTGAAAATTATTAATCAATGGATCATCTTCATAATTAATTCCTAATTTATTGAGCCAAATAATATTACTGCGACTATATTGTTTAATAACAAATAAACGTGGTAAAATCAATTGATTATGCTTAATATTTACATCATAATGACTAGTTGTAATATCATAAGCAGCTTTATAGTTAGCAAATTCACCATCATCAACAAACATGCTTTTCTTGCTGGTATCCGTTATCTTGTTTAATGAATTTTGGGTATAAATAAAATTATGGTTAATTATTCCCAGCAAGGTCAAGATTTCACTAGCTAGTTGTTTACATGTCGCAATATTAAAATCTTGTTGTAATAATTGATTGATTTGATTAAATTTAGTTGCCATAATATAAAATTCCTTCACAGCTTATTGGCTGAGTAAAATTAGAGCTATTGTCTAAACTATTAATGGATTTTTCACAGAAATTAAGTAATTGATTAATTTCGTTACTACTTGGTTGTTTTAAAATACGCTTAAGTTTTTTATTAATTTGATTATAATCAGAATAATTGCTATATAATAAAGCTTGATCAAACATTGAACATATATCTTCTGGGTAATTCATGCCAAGAATTAATTTTAAAAATTTTGTACGTAAATTTTGCATCCCCGTATCTAATTCTCGCTCTTGATTATTTAAACTATTCAATGTAGCAATAAATTTTTGTGGATAATCTTTAGCTAAATAGTCTAAATATCGTTTATACTGTTGCCCTGTTTGGCGTTGATTATTATTCTCATCGGTACGAATTAATTTTAGAGCATGTAAATCATCCATGCTCTTTATCCCTTTGTTTTTCGCTTCGATCATGAAAAATTTATTAAATAATTTTTTACCATTGCTATCATTCATCTGTGTAAGTATTAATAAATTACGCTCTTTAGTATCTAACCGCCCAAATTTACCTTTAGCAATATTATAAATTTGCTGTTTATATTCTGGGTTATCTTGGTATTTGGCATCAAAATAACGTAAATCAGTAATAAATTTATCATCAGTTAAATACTCTTCATCATCTTCTAATTGTTGCATAATTGTATTAGCTTGAGTTTGTGAATATAAAGCCGTTAGTTTGTCTATCTCAATATCATCGCTAAATTCAATTGGATTAAGTTGCTCATCGGCTGTTAAAATCCGCTGATCTTGTCCAACTGTGTCACGAATTAAACCAATTTTATATTCAAGTCGTTTCACTAATTTTAGATATTCTTCTAATTGACTATGTGGGTGCATATTATAAATTAAAACTTTAGCATATTCACTACCAATTCGATTAATTCGTCCATTTCTTTGGATCATACGCACAGGGTTCCAGTGGAGATCATAATTGATTAAAATAGCGCAGTCTTGTAAATTTTGTCCTTCAGATAATACATCGGTAGCAAATAAATATTGTAACTCTGTTTCATCTTGACCAAGTTGATAATCTTTACCTTTAGGGGCAAAACGTCCAGTTAATTGATCAATTTTGGTGCGATTACTACCACAGATAAATGCACATTGTTCTGCTTGATAATTAAAGTAATGTTTAAATTGCTGTTCCAAATGTTTAATTGTATCGGCAAAATAAGAAAATACTAAAATTTTAGGTTTACCCTGATTATATTCTGGATGCTCTTGTTGAATTAAGCGAAATAAAGCAGCTAAATCCTTAATCTTATCGTTATCTTGCTGTAATAGATTTAGTTGGATTGCCAATACATCTAATAAGGATAATTCTTTTTCAATATCATTAAGCATTTTCTGTTTTTCAAAGTCAGCTAAATCATATACTTGGCTGGTTTCATTAACGATATTTAAATTATCAATCGAATAATCATCGCCATATTGGTCAATTATATTACGTAAATCAGCCAAAGATAATAAAATATTACGTTGAATTGCTTGTTTAAATTGTTCTAAAATAGTGCGATAATTATTTAAAGATACTTCTAAGGCATAAAACGATGACTCTAGACGTTTTAAAAACACAACCCGTAAAATACCATATAAACCTTTTTGACGATTTAAAATAATCTGTTGTGGAGTAATCGGCAATAATTTAATGTCGGCTAAATCTTTATTATAAAAATCACGATGATAAATCATATAACGATAAGGAATAAAACCTAGAAATTGAATTATTTGATAAACTAAACGTAATGGTGAGCATTTGCTTAAATATTCTACTTCATGAAATTGGCTAAAGTTATCTAGCTGATCAATTGGGTGTTTTAAAATAGTTAATTTATCATCTAAAGTTTTTTCAATTGATTGCCCATTCTCATCATATTCTGTATAAATCTCACAAATAGTATAAATTTTATGAATGATTTGCCCTAAATTATTAATTCTTGGATTGGTTAATTCACTAGTAGTTTGTGTAACTAGTTGTGGCGTTAGCTTGAGTGCAAAATCATAACTGCGTACATATAAATATTCCTGTGGAAAATGTAGCTTAGGTTCAAAATTGCTAACTTCTTGTTCCCTTAAAATTCCTTGTCGAGTTCGACGAACTACAAATTCTTTTAAAATTGGGTGTAATCTAGCTCGACGTTCAGCCAATTTTTCAGCAGTTAATTCTTCAATTTTACTTTCTGATTTACGAATTGAATTAATTATTTCTACTACATTTTGCATACCGCGACCATTGCTAGTTGGTAACATTAAAACATTAGCATCACCACCACTAGCTAATAAAATCTGATTAAGTAAGTCACTGATACTATTATTAATTGGTGTTGCCGTTAATAATAAACTATGTGCATTATTATTTTGTTTAATCCATTGGCGTACTTTTTCAAAACGTGAGCTAGATGAACCAGTACGTAAATTATGCGATTCATCTATGACAAACAGTCCAACTGGAGCATAGCGATCAAATTGCATATGTTGATCAAATTTTGCCTCATTTTGTAAGCTTATTACATCTAAATTTAAACCATGTTTACGAATAGCATGTTCCCACTGATTTTCCAATGATTTAGGACAAATTACAACTACACGTTGTTTATTTCTTATGTAACGAGTTATAACCTCTAATGCCGTTATTGTTTT
>JBDLTW010000040.1:0-8022 GCA_039805605.1 Pseudomonadota bacterium | reverse complement strand
AACCGCCACGATCACTAAACAAGAAACTAGTGGACGCCATACTACGACTAATGCAACTTTATACCATTTAAATTTTGAGAGTAATTTAATCGATTGCCCAGGTTTACAAGAGTTTGGGCTTTATCATCTGGAAATTAGTCAGGTTGCCAATTATTTCCCTGAGTTACATCCATATTTGGGAAAATGTAAATTTAGTAATTGTATCCATATTAATGAACCTAACTGTGCAATTAAGACCAATTTAGCTGAAATTGATTCGTCTCGTTATGAGTATTATGTGCGCTTAGTTACTAGTTTACAGCGCAAAAATAAATATTAGACAACAACATAATCTTGACATATTTGTAGGTTGAGATACTTAATAGGAACATTATCAATGTATTTATTAAATATTACCAATAATGATTATATTATTTTAACTTTGGTCTTTGGAATAGTAGCCATTACTGCATATTGGTTTCGTCGAAATAATGGTTCTGCAACCGATTTTTTTCTAGCTACAAAAACTAAACCAAAGCATTATTTAATTTACTTAAGTTGGCTTAATTTTGGCTTTATTGAATTAATATTTTTGGCTGCTTATGGTGCTTATGCAGGTATTAGTGCAGTAATTGGGTTGGGATTAGCCTATATAATAATTAGCTTTATTTGTGATAAATTAATTTCAGCACATCGATTATTCTCACCTTTAGCAAAGGAAGGTATTAGTAGTTTAAATCAGCAGGTTATTTTAATAATTTATGCAGTTTTTTTATTATTAGCCTGTAGTGTAATGATTGGGCTAATGGTTTGGTGTTTAAAAAGCTTACTGGGTTGGCAGTTTGGAAATAGTAGTTTATCCTTACTTGCTGTGGTAATAATTAGTTTATTAGTTGGTGGATCAATTGGATTATTTTATAATCAATTAATTAGCTTATTAATTAGTCTTACAATTATTTTAATTTGTCTTACTTCAGCCTATTTTCATTTAGGATCTTATCAACATATTGTAACTAATTTAACTCAAGTTGCATTAAGTAATGGTTTATCTTCGCATTGGTTTAGCTGGTGGCAAATTGGTTTACTGCCATGGTGGAAATTAGTTATTATGTTAATTTTAATATTATTCATTAAATTAATCCATCCTTTAGCATTGTTTAGAGCTGAGTCGTGGTTAGCTACAACTATTTCGCCAACAGCAAAATTAATAATCAATGGTGGACAATTATTAATAATTTTGTTAATGGTAAGTTTAGGTATAATTGCTTTAGCGACACCAAGTAAAATCAAATTACAGGCAGGGCAACAAATTGTTACTGAACAAACTCGTATGAATGATGGTGGACTTGCTTATGTGGTGCGTAGCATTAATAATTCTGGTTTAAGCCATCAACGTGGGCTTATTCCACAGCAGATTGACACGAATAACTCAGTTGAAGCAAATAATTTACCTAGTTATGATTATTTAAGTGCTAGTTTAGTGACAATAAAAAATTATTTACCAATGGCTTATGTGTTATTAACTTTAATAATTTTAAGCTTTTTTAGCTCAATTAGTGAGATATTATTCTTCATTACCTTAATTACTATTCGTGGCTTTTATATACCTTATTTTAAAAAAACCAATTTAGCCGAAGAGGAATTATGGGCAACTCGAGTATTTTTGTTTACTTATGCTGTGGTAGGACTAAGTCTTGGATTAGTACTATATCGCTGGGTAAATTTAACTAGTATATTGGCTAAAATTTTAGCAATTAATTAAATTAGAAGGTGTAAAAATAATGGAGAATAAAACCAAAAAAAATAAATCAATTAAAGCATGGATAAATCAACATGTTAATGATAGTTATGTTAATCAAGCTCAACGAGACGGTTATCGCTCTCGTGCTGCTTATAAACTATTAGAAATAGCTCAGATAGATGATTTATTTGCCAAGGTTAACACGGTAGTTGATTTAGGTTGTGCACCTGGTAGCTGGTCTCAGTTAGCCTTAGAATATGTTATTCCACATGGTGGTAGTGTTGTTGGAGTTGATTTATTGGAAATTAAACCCATTTCACATTTGAAATTTATCCAAGGTGATTTTACTGAACAGGCTACCTTAGATGCATTATTAACAGCAATTAATCATCAATCAGTTGATTTAGTTATTTCAGATATGGCACCAAATTTATCTGGTATTAAGCAAGTTGATCAATGTCGAGAAGCCTATTTAGTTGAATTGGTTTTAGAGTTTTGTCAAGGCTATTTACGTCAAGGTGGTAATTGTTTGATTAAAGTATTCCATGGCTCAGAGTTTGATAATTTAGTGAAACAAGCCCGTCAACTGTTTAATCAGGTATTAATTCGTAAGCCACAAGCATCACGAAGTAAGAGTAGTGAAACTTATCTACTATGTAAAAATAAAAAATAAGTAGTTGCTTCAGACCTAAGCTCTCTAATCTTATGAGCTGTGTTATTTCTTTTTAAGAAATGTAGCTTTTATTTTATGATAAATGGCGAAGTTCTCTGAACTGATCCTTTGCTGAAATATGCTTAAAATAGTTTGGCAAATAGTCAAGGTGGACAAATATTTTTAACTGATTAAGCTTATTTATGCTAAAATAGCATAGTAAATTAAGCGTAAATTAAGAAAAGTTGCTAAAAAATCTACTTATAAGCTAAGATTTTTATTGTCTATCAAGTTCATAGGTGGCTTAATTCTAACTTATGGATCAAATTAATGTGATAAATTATCTATTTTAGATAAAAAGATATGCTGTTAAGTGCTTTAGTTTTCAGACTATACAAGTACACAATTTAAGTTAAGTAGTAATTAGTATCAATTGACTCAATTCTTGGGGGGTAACCTAATTAGGTTTTGGTATTGATAATCAGTAATGTTTAATTTTTATAACTATTGGATAAAATATGCGAAATAGTAATTTTTTGAAAAGTTTATTTATTTGGATATTAATTGGTGTTGGTTTAATGGTGATTTTTAATAAATTTAATGATAACCATGATAATAAACTAACTATTCCTTATTCACAATTTATAACAGAATTAGAGTCTGGGCAAGTAAAAAGTATTGTGATTGAAGGTAACAATATGCAGAGTCAATGGATTAATGGCTTACGTAAAGATGATAGTAAGTTTACTACTTTTGCGCCATTTGATCCGCAATTAGTTAATGATTTAATTAAAAATAAAGTGAATTTTCAGGCTAAGCCTAAAGAAGAATCTTTGTTAATGAATATTTTTGTTTCATGGTTTCCGATGCTATTATTGATTGGTGTTTGGATTTACTTCATGAAAGGTGCTAGTGGTGGTAAAGGTGGCGGAATTGGTGGCGTATTTAGCTTTGGTAAAAGTCGTGCTAAGATGATTGACAGCAAAGAAAATCCAATTCGCTTTAATGACGTTGCTGGTTGTGAAGAATCTAAGCAAGAAGTAATGGAAATTGTTGATTATCTAAAAGATCCTACTAAATATCAAAATTTAGGGGGTAGAATTCCAAAAGGAGTTTTATTAAGTGGTTCACCAGGTACTGGTAAAACTTTGTTAGCTAAAGCTATTGCTGGTGAGGCAAGTGTGCCATTTTTCAGTATTTCTGGATCTGATTTTGTTGAGATGTTTGTTGGGGTTGGAGCATCACGAGTTCGTGACCTATTTGAACAAGCTAAACGCAGTGCTCCAGCAATTATTTTTATTGATGAGATTGATGCAGTTGGTCGACAACGTGGTGCTGGTTTGGGTGGCGGTAATGATGAGCGTGAACAAACTTTAAACCAAATGTTAGTTGAAATGGATGGCTTTGATACTAATACTACAGTAATAGTTATTGCAGCAACTAATCGCCCAGATGTTTTAGATCCAGCTTTAATGCGTCCTGGTCGCTTTGATCGTCAAGTAGTTGTACCATTACCCGATATTAAAGGTCGTGAGCAAATTTTAAATGTACATATGCGTAAAGTACCGACAGCTAATGATGTTGAAGCACAGATTATCGCACGTGGTACTCCTGGGTTTTCAGGTGCTGATTTAGCTAATTTAGTCAATGAAGCAGCTTTATTTGCCGCTAGACGTAATAAAAAGCTGGTTAATATGCAAGACTTTGAAGACGCTAAAGATAAAATTATTATGGGTGCTGAACGTAAATCTATGGTTATGAAAGAGGAAGAAAGACGCAATACTGCATATCATGAATCTGGTCATGCAATTATTGCTCGTTTATTACCAGGAACCGATCCCGTACATAAAGTTACAATTATTCCTCGTGGACGTGCCCTAGGTGTGACAATGCAATTGCCAGAAGAAGATCGTTATGCTTATACTAAAGATTATTTAATTAATCAGATTGCGATATTGTTTGGTGGACGTGTTGCTGAAGAAATTTTTATGCATCAGATGACTACTGGTGCAAGTAATGATTTTGAACGAGCTACTGATTTAGCGCGTAAAATTGTTACTCGTTGGGGTATGACTACTGAAATGGGGCCAATGGTATATGGAGAAAATGAATCTGAAGTATTTTTAGGACGTAGTGTAACTTCAACTAAACATATTTCCGAAGCAACTATGCAAAAAATTGACGAAACTATTCGTAGTATTTTAGAAGAACAATATAATTTAGTTTTTGATCTATTAACTAAAAATCGTGACAAAGTTGAATTAATGGCTAAAATGTTATTAGAAAAAGAAACTATTGATATAAAAGATATTGATTTTATTATGCAAAGCCAAATTCCTAGTACTGCTCCTGTTGCTTCCTCAATTGACTTAGCTAAGGAGTAAAAATAATGGCAAAATATTTTGGTACCGATGGCGTTCGAGGTAAGGTTGGTGATTTTCCAATTACTCCAGATTTTGCTTTAAAGTTAGGTTATGCCGCAGGTAAAGTTTTAGCTGCTAGAAGCAAAAAAGCTACAGTAATAATAGGTAAAGATACTCGCCTATCAGGTTATTTATTTGAATCAGCATTGGAAGCAGGTTTTGCTTATGCGGGAGTTGATGTTTATATGGCAGGACCAATTCCAACTCCTGCAATTGCCTATCTAACGCGTACTTTACGTTTAGCAGCAGGTGTTGTAATTAGTGCATCACATAATCCATATTATGATAATGGAATTAAATTTTTTTCTAAATATGGCATGAAACTAGCTGATGATATCGAACATGAAATTGAGCAGGTTTTAGAACAAGAAATGGTAATTGCACCTAAATTAGGTAAAGTTAAGCGTTTAACTGATGCCGCTGGTCGATATATTGAGTTCTGTAAAAGCACTTTTCCTAATGAGTATGATTTAAAAGGATTAAAAATTGTTTTAGATTGTGCTAATGGAGCTGGTTATCATGTGGCACCACATGTTTTTACTGAATTGGGTGCAGAGGTGGTTAAATTATCTTGTACCCCTGATGGGATTAATATTAATGCTGAATGTGGCTCTACTTATCCAGAATATTTAATTCAAGCTACTTTAGAACATCAGGCAGATTATGGTATTGCTTTTGATGGCGATGGTGATCGCGTGGTTTTTTGTGATAGTCAAGGTAATTTATTCAATGGTGATAAGTTAATTTACATTATTTTACAAGCTTATCGTGCTTTAGGTAAAAGCATTGATGGTGTTGTTGGCACAGTTATGACTAATATGGGCATGGAGTTAGCTTTAGCTAAGCAAAATTGCCAATTAGTTAGAGCTAAAGTTGGTGATCGTTATGTGGTTGAAGAATTACAAAAATATTCATGGTTAATTGGTGGTGAAGCATCTGGACATATTTTATGTTTAGATAAACATAGTACTGGTGATGGGATTATTGCTGCTTTACAAGTGTTAGCTGCGACAGTTGTGCTAGGTAAATCATTGGAGCAAATTATTGATTGGCAGGATTTTCCGCAAACAATGATAAACGTTGCTTTAGCTGATAAAAACAATGCGTGGCAAATAGTAGCTCAAGATACTATTCAACAAGTAGAACAAGAACTAATTGGTCACGGAAGAGTTGTGGTTAGAGCTAGTGGTACTGAACCTTTAGTACGTGTTATGGTCGAAGCAGATTCTGAAGCACTAGCTTATTCTAGTGCAGTAAAAATTGCGAATGCAATTAAAGGCTAATTATGGAAATGTTATATGAACTAGTAGCTATTTTTGCTAATTATGGTTATTTAGCAGTTTTTTTAGTATTGATAGCGTGTGGATTTGGCTTACCTATTCCCGAAGATATTACTTTAATTTCTGGAGGCGTTATTTGTGGACTTAGTACACAGCTTAATGTTCATATAATGTTGGTCATAGCTTTATTGGGAGTTATTATTGGTGATGGTACTATGTTTATGTTAGGGCGCCAGTTAGGTCCCAAAGTTAAACATATTCCTGGCTTAAAATGTATTTTTACAGAAAATGTTTATAAAAAAATGCAAGATAAAGCTCATCGCTATGGAAATAGAATTTTATTTGTAGCACGTTTCTTACCTGGCTTACGTGCTCCTATTTTTATTACCGCAGGAATAAGTCGTAAAGTATCTTTGTGGAAGTTTCTACTTATGGATGGTAGTGCTTCGTTACTAAGTGTTCCTGTCTGGGTTTATGCTGGTTACTATTTTGCACATGACTTACCTGCATTATTAGAATGGGTTGAAGATAGCCAGACTTTTATTGGTTGTTGTGGTGCGTTTATTATTGTGGTTTGGTGTGGTTATTATTTCATTAAAAAACAGAATAAACAAAAACAATCTTTATTAAAATGAAATTGCTTGAGTATAGGATATATATGCGGTTAACTAAATATTTGGGACACAATTTATTATTTATTCTGGGATTAGGTAGCATTAGCACAGCTGCAAATGCTCAATTGTTTGAGTCTGATTTATATCAACCTTTTCAACAATTTGATCGCCAATATAATTTAGGATTTGGGGTTACCTCTGGCACTTTAACTAGTGGTACAAATGGTGGAGTATATAATACACAATTCATGAATTTAGAAATAGAGCGTCTTTTTAGTCGTGGTTGGTGGTTTGATGTAAATGCAACTCTATTAACCTATTATTCACAAAATTCTGATCCTGCAACTCCTCTTACTGGAACAACTACTGGTTCACAGCCTTCATTTGGTGGAATTAGTGGTAAACTTGGTTATGCTTTTGTTTTAAAGCCTGAATATTTATTATTAACGCCATATGCTTATTTAGGACGAAATACTAATTTTTCCTCTTATACTTTATCTTATGCAGGTAGTCAAACTAATTTAACTCAGGATTATTTTATTAGTTATGGAGTTGGTGCTCGTTTAGAATATCGAGTTACTGATTGGTTGGAATTGTATGTAGATCAGAATGCTGTTTATAATGATAGCCAAGCACCAGTGCAACAAGGTTTAAACTCAAATGATAATTATTTATATACGTCAACATTAGGTAGCAAATTTAATGTTTATCGTAACTTACAATTAGGAGCTCAAGCTTTTTATAATAATTATTATTTTTTGCATAGTTTAAATACTATTTCAGGACAGGCTTTGGTCCCACGTAATGTTGTTGGTGGCGTAGTTTCAATTGGTTTGACCTATTAGTTTGTAATCATTTTAGTTAGATTTTGTAAAGTTGTCTTGATATGATAATAGAAATTATTGCAACCTCATTAGCTGAAGCTATATTAGCTCAAGAGTATGGTGCCCAACGTATTGAATTAATTCATGCGTTTACTGATGGTGGATTATCTCCTGAGTTAGAACTTAGCTCAATAGTTTGCCAAAATTTAACTATTCCAGTTAATATTATGCTTCGACCTCATGGGCGTGATTTTGTTTATGATATTCATGATATGCATCGCATCGAAGCTGAATTAGATAATTTATTGACTAATGCCAAGTTAAACAGTATTGTTTTTGGTTCGCTAACGAATGCTGGTAATATTAATTATGCTCAATTAGAGTTTATTTTGCGTAAATTAGAAAATACTCAAGTTGGATTAACTTTTCACCGTGCTATTGATGTAAGTAATAATCCATTGCAAGAATTTATTCATTTACAAAATTATTCAGGAAGTGCGCTAAATCTT
>JBDLTW010000039.1:0-3695 GCA_039805605.1 Pseudomonadota bacterium | reverse complement strand
AATTAACGCCTAGGGAGTTTCCTCTATCGGGGTTGAATGTAGTAATACAATCAACTAGATATGGAACGTTGAACTAGGAATCCTCGCCCTTTAGGGCGGGGAGGATTGTCAAAGCTTAGTTGATAAGCAACTGTGGTTAAAGAAAATCCCGATGGAATATCAAGAAGCCTAATGCAACCTAACTCAGTGTTAGAGAAGTTAACAAAGTTTAAATACCATAAGGATAACTATTTTGTTTGATTAGAGCATTATTGCGAATTGCAATAAAATTCTCCGCATAAATTAATAGAGTATCAATTGTATAGTGTAAACGTTTAGCAGTATCTTCGGCAAATTGACTAGTATTTAATTCAGCATCACTATTTAATAGATTAACTACATCTTTGATAATCATTTGTTCAGGAATATAACAAACTTTAGTATTTTTATGACTATTCATCCTTAATTCTGCAAGTGGATAATTACCGCCAGTTCCTGAAGATACACCGACCAATAGTGTAGGTTTATGTGCCAATTCCTGTTTCGTAGCAAGTAATAACAAATTTTTTAACGCAGGTGGTACTATGCCATGCCATTCTGGGACAATCATAATAATAGCATCCGCATTGTTTAATTTGTTTGCACAAGCATTCCATTTTTCACTCCAGTTTTTGCCTAATTTCCAAACACTTTCATCCCATTGCGGAATTTCAGCATTTGCTAAATCAATAATTTCACTAGCCAATTGATTATTAGCTAAATAATTTTGAATATAATTAGCTACTTTTCTTGATTGAGAATTAATCCGTGTACTTGCGCTAATAATGGTAATTTGCATTCTTCATGTCCTTATCTAGATTAAAATATTTTAATATTTATGCTATTGAGCACAACGGTAATTATACTATTTAACTATCTTAAAATACAAATTTAATTCTCTGATATTTGAGTGTTTTAATTGCCAGAATTTAATCTGTAAATAATTTCATAAGCTTTCGAATAAGTTTTTTTAATAGCGAAGAAATTTAGTCAAGTGATGCAAATACTTGATTAATATTAAGTAACTTGCTGATCGGTTAAAATTTTGCTTTAAATATACTATATAGTAATTTGTTCAGAATTTTAAGTATATAGTGAAATTAGGAATTTTTTCAACTTGTTTTTTATTTATCTGTTTAAATCAGAATTATTGCCGATTAAGTTAAAATATGCTATACTAAGCACCTCATTATAGATTATTTATAGGAAAATTTAACAATGGAAGTATCTATTATTTTTACCGAAAATGCAGTAGCTAAAGTGCGTGAATTAATCACGGAAGAAGGTAATCCAGATTTAAAATTACGAGTATTTATTACTGGTGGCGGTTGTTCTGGATTTCAGTACGGATTTACATTTGATGAAATAACTAACGAAGATGATTTTGTGATCGATAAAGACGGCGTTCAATTACTAGTTGACACTATGTCTTATCAGTATTTAGTAGGTGCGGAGATTGATTATGTTGATTCATTTGAAGGCTCACAATTTACGATTAAAAACCCTAATGCACAAACTACTTGTGGATGTGGCTCATCATTTTCAGTATAGTAATTGTTATTTAATTATTCGCTGGATATTATGTTTAACCATAGCTTCTAGCACAATGGTGAATGCTTTAACTATTTCTGAATTTAGCGATAACAATTTAGTTCAGCAATTAATTGAATCAGAAAATAATAATTTAGCGGGTAATCAAGGATATAATGACTTGACTAACGGTTTTGTTATGCCAAAAAATTTAATAATAAAACCTAATGATAGCTGGTATTGTGATCATGCCCAGAATAATTTTGTTTGTGCTAAATTTAGTCAGCTTAATTTACATGAGAGTTTTTTAACCATTAAAGCTAATAAAATTACACCATTAGTTAATAATTCTGGTAATCAACAATATTTTAATCGTAATAATAATGTTTATGATCCAAATGCTGTGGCTATTTTTAACCTAACTGAAGCTAACCAATCATCGTTACAGGTTTATTCCACTCAATTAAATAGTTTTACACCTGAAGAACAGTTTAAAAATAAGCTTATTATTCCTCTTAAACCAAGTGGAAATACTGCAGTAGGCGTTGGAACCAATCAAATTTATTTTAATTTAAGCTATTAGCAATTGAAGCTTGAATTTAGTTTGTCCTTAATGGAGTTCAAAGTGAATTATTCAATTTATTTAACACTGATAATTGCCTATTTATTTGGTTCAATATCGTTTGCAATTATAATATCTAAAATACTAAACTTAGATGATCCGCGTAATTATGGTTCACAAAATGCAGGTGCAACTAATGTGATGCGTAGTGGCAATAAAAAGGCTGCTATTTTTACCTTGGTTGGTGACCTAATTAAGGGACTAGTTGTAGTTTTATTAACTCGTTATATTTTTCGCAATATTGATGGCGGTGAAGCTTTAGTTGGAATTTGTGGAATTTTAGCGGTAATTGGACATATTTATCCAATATTTTTTCGTTTTAAAGGTGGTAAAGGTGTTGCCACGGCAGTTGGTGTATTATTAGGATTTAGTCCTTTTTTAGCTGGATTATTAATCTTAACTTGGATTGCAGTGTTTAAAGCAACTAAAATTTCATCTTTATCGGCAATTTTAGCTACTTTAATTTCTCCATTATATGCTTATCTTTTATTTGGTAATACTTCATACTTTGGTGCAACTTTAATTATTGCTGTGATTGTGTTAGCCAAACATCGCAGTAATATTATGCGCTTAATAAAAGGTCAAGAGCATCGTTTCAATAAAACTGATTCAAATTAGGTGATTATGACCAATTCAACCCAAAAACTCATTTTACTGGTTAATTTAGGTTCACCCGCTCAATTAAATGTAGGTGCAATTCGTCAGTTTTTACGCAAATTTTTAGCTGATCGTCGAGTCGTGGGGTTGCCTAAAATACTCTGGTATCCAATTTTATATGGCATAATTTTGCCATTAAGAGCACCTAAATTGCTCCATAAATATCAAAAGATTTGGCTAGATGAGTTAAATAAATCACCGTTAAGCCACTATACGCAACTCCAAGCACAACAAATGGCACAATTACTCAATGCAGATGATTATGCTGTTGATTATGCCTTTTGTTATGGTGAGCGTAACTTAATCGAACAACTAGCTAAATATAATAATACTGAATTAAATCAATTAACGATTATCCCATTATATCCACAGTATTCAAGTTCAACTACCGCAGCAGTATTTGATCAACTAGCTAATTATTATAAGACTAGTTATCATATACCGCAAATAAAATTTATTCGTAGTTATGCAACTAATCAACTATATATAAAAATGATTGCACAGCAAATAAAAGATCATTGGCAAGATCATGGAATGGCAGAACGACTAATGTTTAGTTTTCACTCGATTCCAGTTAGCCTAGTTAATAATGGTGATAGTTATATAGCTGAATGTCAGCAAACTTATCAATTAGTCTGTCAAGAGCTGGATATTTGTCCACAAACCAAAGCTGTATTATGTTATCAATCTAAATTTGGCAAAGCTAAATGGGTAGAACCCGCTACTGAACAAGTTATTCAAGATTTAGCTTATAATTCAGTTACTACTCTTGATGTAATCTGTCCAGGTTTTGTTAGTGACTGTTTAGAAACTTTAGAAGAGGTTGCTATTCAATATCGTGAGCTATTTATTAATAATGGTGGTAAAG
>JBDLTW010000038.1:0-3027 GCA_039805605.1 Pseudomonadota bacterium | reverse complement strand
AATTTGCTTTATATTTTTTTGACCACCTAATAAATGAATAATCTGTAATGCATCATGTTGATGATCAACTAAAGGTAATTTGCTTGTTGTCATAAAAATTTCCTTTATGCTGATTGTAAGGTTATACTAATTATTCCATGATTTATAGCCAATTTATTTTTTGCTTCAGTATACGAACACGCTAACTTATGCATAACTATGGCAATTTTTACACTACCATTAGCTTGTTCAAGTAATGTTTGTGCCTCTAGTTGGGATAAATCTGTAATTTTAGTTAAAATATTAATACTTCGTGCTTTTAGTTTAGCATTAGTAGCCTGTACGTCAACCATTAAATTACCATAAGTTTTACCCAAATTAATCATTGTTGCAGTAGTTAACATATTTAATACCATTTTTTGTGCACTGCCTGATTTCATCCGCGTTGAGCCAGAAATTACTTCGGCACCAACAGGTACTTCAATAGCAACATTACTATTTATACTAATCGCACTATTATTATTACAGCTTAAGGCAATTGTTTTGCAACCACACTGGCGTGCATAATCTAATCCTCCAATTACATATGGTGTACGTCCAGAAGCTGCAATACCACAAACTATATCAAGAGCAGTTAAATTAAGCTGCGCTAAATCATGAGCACCTTGTTCTGCATTATCCTCCACTCCTTCAATTGCCTTAGTTAATGCTTGATTGCCACCCGCAATTATTCCCACGACTAAATCTGTTGGCGTGTTATATGTAGGTGGGCATTCAACTGCATCTAATACACCTAAACGACCACTGGTTCCAGCACCTAAATAAATTAATCTTCCACCCGATTTTAAACTTTGGCTAATCAGATCAACTGCATTTGCAATTTGTGGTAAGGCTTGAGCAACTGCTTGAGCAACTAAGTGATCTTGAGCATTGATTAGTTTCACTTGTTCTAGGGTAGTTAGTTGATCGATTTGTTGGGTTGCAGAATTAATTTGTTCTGTGTCTAAACTAGTTAGTTGGTGACATAAATTACTTGACATATTAAATAGTTCCTTATTTATAAAAGAATGTTAAAAAGTTATGGTTCAGTTGCTTATTTACTTGTTTAATTGCTAAATTATGTGTTTGAGCAATAATTTGGCTAAATAATTGACAATTAGGTATAATAGTTTGTTGAGCACATTTAGCATATGGAGCATCGCTTTCTACTAACAATTGTGTTAATGGTAATTGACCTAAAACTTTATTTAATGTGGTTTTAGGATTTAAGCACAAGCTACCTATGCCGAGATAGACATTATAACGCTTTAATTGATTAGCAATTTGGCTATTAGCATTATAACCATGTACCATTGCTCCATATTTGGGTTGGATTTGTTTTAACATTGCTAATAATTCATTATAGGCATGGACACAATGAATGACAATGGGTAATTTAGCGTGATTAGCTAAATTTAAGAAAAATTCTAACCATGCTAATTGTAGCGGAAAATTTTGTTTTAATTTATCTAAGCCAACCTCACCAATAAAATTAGGCTGATAAAGATTAATTAAATTAATAAAATTAGTAAAATCTGGAGGTGGAGATTGTTGAATATACCATGGATGAATGCCTATACCGATCTTTGCCAAATAATTTATTTGATTACGATAATTGGCTAAATTAATTATATCTGCTAATTCAATAGCTGCAATTGCCATTGGTGTAGGAGTTGAATTATTAATTACTGCATTTAAATGACAATGGCTATCCCAAACTTGCATAATGGTTTACTCTACACTTACAACTTCAAGGTGTTCAATTGGATTATTGAGGAATAATTCTCCAATTCGTTGAAACTTAACAGGAACGTCAGTTACATAAAATTTATATAAACCATGTTGATGCTGAGTGTTTAAACTATTATTAGCTAACATAATTTTATATAAATCTTGACAAGCAGTAATTGCAGGATCAATAATTTTAATGTTATCACCAACAACTTGAGATATAATATCTGTAATTAAAGGATAATGAGTGCAACCTAATACTAAACTATCAATTGCTGTATTATTAATTAATGGTGTTAGATATTCTTTAGCAATTAAATTTAGCGCAGGATGATGAATAAATCCCTCTTCAACCATAGGTACAAATAAAGCACAAGCTTGAGAATAAACTTGTGCTTGTGGATTTAATTGGTGAATAGCACGTGGATAAGCATTACTGTTGATTGTTGCTGGTGTTGCTATAATTCCAATTGACTGAGAAACAGCGCAACTTGCTTTAGTCCCAGCTGAAATCACATCAATAACTGGTATACTACCAGCTAATTGTAATACGGTGTCTTTGGCTACTGCAGAAATGGTATTACAAGCAATAATAATGGCTTTTACTTCTTGTTTTAAAAGAAATTTTACGGTTTGTTCAGTGAATTTTTTAATAGTAGCAACAGATTTGGTACCATAAGGAATACGGGCAATATCACCAAAATAAATAATATTTTCATTAGGTAATTGGTGCATTAGACTTTTTACAACGCTCAATCCGCCAATACCAGAATCAAACACACCAATAGGATTATTAGAATAAATCATAATTAAATAAGTACCTTATAAATTGTATTTTATATCTAGTTGATATTATTTGGGCTATTATAGAATAATTTAAATAAAAATGAGTTACCATTTTGCTTAATCAAGCATTTTAACATGATTATTAATTAGGAAGTATTAAATTTATGTGGTTAGTGAAAGGAATATTTTTATAAGTCAGTAATTAAAATAGCTTAAATTTTGATGATTATGGCTAGTAAATTAGCATATTTATAAGAAATTGTACAAATTTAGTTATCGAGATGAAAAAACATTAATATAATGTATCTACTTGATATGTATTGTAAAAGTAATTAAAGTGCATATTAAGAAGAGAGTTAATTTACAAAAAGGTGATAAAAAGATTTGACTAAATGCAATAGTATGTGTGATAATAACGACCTGCCGAAAAGAAACGGTAGCGAAACAAAGAGAATATTATAGCAGATCTTTAACAAGAAATACAATCAAAAA
>JBDLTW010000037.1:0-4275 GCA_039805605.1 Pseudomonadota bacterium | reverse complement strand
AATGGGCGCAGACAATTGGCAATTTGGTGCATATTTAACTTGGATTATAACTAATGATAAATTTAACCAGTTTACCGCTAATTCATTGTATGCTAAATTATACCAATTTATTAAAGATAATTTAAATAAGCTAGTAATAGAACCAACAAAAACACAAGTACAAACTCAGACCAACAAAAAACCTAGCCAAACAACTAATCCAGTGATAACCACCCAATCAGATAAACCACTATGGATAGTTGAAGCATTTAATAAATTAAGCCAAAACGAGCAACAGCTTTATATTGAAAAAGCCACGCAGATTTACGCTACCATTCCATTTAAGAAACTTCAATTTGTTAATCAAGATAATTTAAAATATTGTGTATTTGCTCGTAGCAATGGCAATAGTTATGATTTACTCACCGAATTTGCCGTAAAACAATATAGCAAAATCGGCTTTTAACTGGCTAGTTATATCTAGTTATATAAATATAAGCAACTAGCCAATTATAAAAATATTTTATCAATAAATACACGCAATTTTACGTAAATGCTCAGGTAAATTATTTTTAACTACTTGATCACAAGCTATTTTTCTCAAATTAGCCAAATTATTTATTGAAGATGGTAAGTTACTTAATTGATTCTGATTACACGACAACACCTGCAAATTAGTTAAATTACCAACTGAATCTGGTAAGCTGGTTAATTGATTAAATGAGCATCGCAACACCTGCAAATTAGTCAGGTTACCAACCGAATCTGGTAGGCTGCTTAATTGATTATTATTGCAGTACAACTTCTGCAAATTAGTCAAGTTACCTATGTTGCTTAATTGATTCCAAGAACATTCCAAGACTTGCAAATTAGTCAACTTGCATATCCAATCTGGTAAGTTGCTTAATTGATTCCAAGAGCACTCCAAGACCCGCAAACTAGTTAAGTTAGCTATTGAATCTGGTAAGCTACTTAATTGATTAAATGAACACCGTAACATCTGCAAATTAGTTAAGTTACCTATTGAATCTGGTAAATAAGTTATTTCCATATCACGAATATCCAACACAGTCAAAGATAATAATTTATGTTTATCACGTGGGAATACATCTTCATTTATTCCAAACTGATCTGCCCATTCCATTAACTCCTCAAACCAACTATCATCATATATTAATTCTTCTTGAGCAACAATTAATTTACGACGATCAACATCATTAATTAGAGCATTCATAATTACCTCCATTATTAATTAGTCCAATATTATAACCAATCTGAAAATTGCCAGTAATATTTTTACTCAATAAATAATTATTGACCTTATTTATGATTAAATTTATTAATAAATAACCCATTGATATATAATGCTTTTATAATCAAAGTTATACTTAAACTTATAATAAATTTTAAAACATTTGTATTATTTTTGCTATATAATTAACAATGTGTGTTACAATATCTTCCGAGAGGTGTAATATGAAAAATAAATATAAACTTAAAGATCTAGTGGATATAAGAGTTGGCTTACCTTTAGAACGGAAAAAAGCTAAATTATCGAGCTCTGAACAATTATCTTATCAAGCATTAACTTTAAAATCTTTTGGTAATAATGCTCATAATGAACAATTATACCATGAAACTTTTATAGCTGATTCGGCGATTGATTCACGTTATACTACGGCTCAAGACAATGTAATTGTACGACTACGAGTACCAAATAACGCAATATATATCAATGATAAACATACTGGGCTATTAGTATCTTCAATAATGGCAATAATTGATAATTTATACCCCGAGGTATTAAGTAGTAAATTTTTAACTTACTATCTTAACTCACAATATATTCAAAATCAATTAGTTAAAAGTAACCAAGGTACCTCAATTATTATGACCAAAATTGCTGAGTTACTTGAGTTAGATATTAATTTACCTAGTTTGCAACAACAATATAAAATTATCAATTATCTTGAATTAGCCAATCAAGAAATTAATTTATTACAACAACTTGTAAACGAGAAAAACAAACTTAAAACCAATATTTTTGAAACACTAATCAAATAATTTATAAGGATTTGCCGATGAAAACAACTCAAGATATTATTAATAATGTGGTATGGAAAGCCTGTGATACTTTTCGTGGCACAATGAACAGCTCACAATATAAAGATTACATCTTAAGTATGCTATTTGTTAAATATCTATCTGATTTTTATAAAGAAAAACAAGAACAAATTAGTGCTAAATATGAAGGTGATGCCGAACGTATTAAACGAGCATTAGAACGTGAAAAATTTGTTCTTGATGAAACATGTACTTTTGATTATTTATTAGCCAAAAAAGAAAGCGAGAATTTGGGCGAAATCATCAATAAAGCCTTAGCTCAAATTGAAGAAGATAATATTGAAAAACTAGATGGAATTTTTAGAAATATTGATTTTAATAATCGTCAAACCCTTGGCGATACCAAAGAACGCAATAATCTATTAAAAAATTTATTAAATGATTTTAGTGATCCTCGATTAGATTTACGTCCTTCACAATTAGATAATATTGATATTATTGGAAATAGTTATGAATATTTAATTGCTCATTTTGCTAGTGATGCAGGTCAAAAAGGTGGTGAATTTTTTACGCCAAGTGCAGTGTCAACACTACTGGCTAAATTAGTAGTTGCCAAAGAAGGTGATAGAATTTATGATCCAACCTGTGGTTCAGGTTCATTATTAATTAAAGCGGCTAAAGAAGTTGGCAATAATAATTTTGCCATTTACGGACAAGAGCGTAATGGACAAACACATTCACTTTGTCGCATGAATATGTATCTACATGAAATTAATGATGCAAAAATTGCATGGGGTGATACTATTGGCAATCCGTTACATTTAGAACTTGATCACTTAATGAAATTTGATGTTATCGTTGCTAATCCACCGTTTAGCTTGGATAAGTGGGGTGCTGATGATGCAGAAAGCGATCCATTCAAACGCTTTACTAATTACGCTGTACCGCCAAAAAGCAAAGGTGATTATGCGTTTGTTATCCACATGATACAAAGCTTAAATGAAAATGGACGCATAGGCGTAGTATTGCCACATGGTGTATTATTCCGTGGTTCAAGTGAGGGCAAAATCCGTAAGAAATTACTTGATGAAAATTTATTAGATGCGGTTATTGGTTTACCTGCTAATTTATTCTTTGGTACGAGCATTCCCGCTTGTATTATGGTTTTCAAGAAAAATCGTCAAGAAAAAGATGTGTTATTTATTGATGCAAGTAATGAATTTGAAAAAAACAAAAATCAAAATAATTTAACAAATGAACACATTAATAAAATACTTGAAACTTATCGTAACCGTAAAGATGTAAAAAAATATGCTCATCTAGCGACTTTAGAAGAAATTAAAGACAATGAATATAATTTAAATATTCCACGTTATGTTGATACTTTTGAAGAAGAGGCACAAATTGATTTAGATAGCACTAAAGTAAATATTGCTCAATTAGAACAAGAACTATTAGCAATCAGAAGCAAAATGAATAGTTACTTAACGGAATTAGGTTTATAGCAAAATCTTCTAGCCACGCTGAGTAATAAAAATATTCACACTATTGAGGTCGCCATTTGTGACCTCTAGTTAACGTGAATATAGTTTAAATATTTAGATTAGTAATAAATTCAAAGCCTATAAACTTAACTAAGAATTTTATAGGTTTAAAATGTTAGGAATTAAAATGGCAAAACAAATAAAAGCAGGATATAAACAAACTAAAGTTGGAATTATCCCTGAAGATTGGGATATAAAAAAAATTGGTGATATATTAAGAATTGGTAGTGGCAAAGATTATAAACATTTAAATAGTGGTAACATTCCTGTATTTGGTACAGGTGGTTATATGTTATCTGTTGATAAATATCTATATAGTGGAGAGAGTGTTTGTATTGGTAGAAAAGGAACTATTGACAAACCAATTTATTTGAATTGTAAGTTCTGGACTGTTGATACATTATTTTATACATATTCATTTAATAATACATTGCCTTTATATATTTATTTTACATTTTTAGTTATAGATTGGAAAAAATACAATGAAGCAACTGGAGTACCTAGTTTATCCAAAACAACAATAGAAAATATATTAATAGCCATTCCACCATTAGCTGAGCAAGAAAAGATAGCAGAAATATTGACTACTTGGGATAATGCAATTATCAAGCATGAGCAATTAATTGAGCAAAAGCAAATTTTTAAAAAAGGATTGATGCAACAAATATTTAGCCAACAACTTCGTTTT
>JBDLTW010000036.1:0-3635 GCA_039805605.1 Pseudomonadota bacterium | reverse complement strand
AATGTTTAATTAAAATGGAATAATCAGTTAGATCTAAGGATAATTGATTATTCATATAATTAAATTCACCTTGTCCATTGGTCACTGGTGTATATAAATTGAAGTAACTACTATGTTGGTCAGCAATGACATTAATATTACCAACACCTAAATCAACATTTCCTAAGCTAAAATTACTATTAAGTTGAATTAGTAGAGGGAAAAATTGGCGAGGTTTGCTAATTTGCTTGGTAGCGGTTTTATTACTTAGTTCGATTTTTCTTGTGCTACTTAACATGCTACTAACTTGTTTAATCCATTCTAGAATATTTACTTGTGGTAAATTTAGTTTTATTGTCGTTAATGCTTCTAACTCATTGTCATTCAATTTAGTTGATTTAGTAGTCATGATTTGTCCATGTGTTGCTCTACCATGCTCGGGAAAAATTTGTTTGCCATATAATAGATTAGAATATTGCCAATTAATTTCAATTGCATGTGATTTCTGGGTAAATAATTGTAATTCAAAATTACTCGAGCTTTCACTTGATTTAGTAAATGGTTTAGGTAGATTAACGGTAACGCCAATTAGTTTACTTTGAGCTTGTAAATTATCAATGCCATGTTTACCAATTATAAAATTAACATTAGTTGAGGACTTGCCTTCAACTATATTAGCCAATGAAGGTAAATAAAATTTACTTACTTCGCCATAATTTAATTGAGGTGAATTAACTAAAAATTTAATTTTGCCATCAGTAGTTTGCTCCGCAGATAAATTTAATTTACTATCAAATGCAGATAATGTTAAGTTAGAAATGTTAATACCATGATGAGAAAAATTTAAAATGCCATTTACGCGACTTAATTGTGGAATAGGTAGATCAAATTTTAATTGATTATCTAGAAAAGTATAGCTTCCATTTACTTGTGTGTGTAAAGGATCACTAAATGGCACTTTAAGCCAGATTTTTACTTTTCCATTACCGTTTGTTTGAATTTTTTCAGGTAATTTACCGATTAAATTATTAATTGGTGTTTGGGCTAAATAATGCATAAAATTAGCAGTGCTACCATGGGCATAACCATTTGCAACTAAGTAAACACCTGTAGTTGAAGCATAATCAGGAATTACAACGCTAGTAGGATCCAAATAATTATTGTTTATTTTTGCTTTCTTTGCATTAATTGTAATAGTAGTATTTTTGAGAATAAATTGTCCATAAATTTGATTTAATACGGGCCAATCTTTGACATAGCGTAATGTTGCATTATCAATGTCACTAGTAATATAAAATAGACCTTTACCATCTTGAAAGGGAAAATTAGCTAATGCTCCAGCAAAAGTCATGTTGGCATTTACCGCATCGCCACCAATTAATGCTATATTTAACCATTGGTGCACACTCAAAGGAATAGATTTGGGTAAATAGTCGCCTACTTTAGCGGTTTTAACTCGATCAACATGTGCTTGCATTGATAAATAGCCACTATCATTAGGATTACTTAGTAAACGAGTATAACTGCCCGATAAGTTGCCTTTAAAGTCTTTAGTTTCTAAGCTGGTTGGGTGAATAGTAAGCTTAAATTGCTGGTTTTGCGTTTGCCAGTCTAGTTTAGTTGTCAGATTTTTAAATTCATAGGGGATTAGAAATAGGCTATCATCACGAAAAACGCTATCATTTAGGCTTAAATTTAGTTCACCGCGATTTTTACCTATTATGAAACCACCGCTAACATGACTTAAGTTCGGATATTTAGGATTACTTGACACTAAACCAATATCTTTAAACTGTGCTGAAATATTAAAATCTTTGGGTTTGGTAAAAAAACCTTGCCATGAATAATCAATATTACTTAACGTTCCCTGTAAGCTTAAACCTGAAGTAGCATCAAAAAAATTTAATAAATTATTTAAGGCTACTAAATTAGTATTACTTAATACAACTTTACCACTCTTGCCTTGAGTATATTCACCATTAATTACTGCATGATCAAATAAAGCTCCACTTTTGGTTGTTACAGTTAAATTACTAGCTTTGATTGAATAATATTTAGGTTGCACTAATTTAATTGCTAAATTGCCGCCTAGTTTGGGTAAATTAATCACATCAATATCAGCTAAAGCTAGTTTAAAATTCTGTAGATCAAAATTGCTTTGTAAATATTCTAAATTGCCTTGATTTAATTTAGCACTAATTACAGGGTTAAAGCTTGGAGAGTTTAAATTAGCCAATTGTGGCAATAAATGTTCAACTGAGACTAACCAATTGGATAAATTATAATTTATACTACCTACTTGAAACTCTGCATCTTTCCACTGCGTAAAGTTAGCAAAATTTCCACCATGCCAGTTTAAGTTAGCATATAACATTTTACTTTGTGATTTACCATAAATAGCCAAAGCAATTTGATGATAATTACGCCAGTTATTGTGAATAGATAATTGGATATTGTAAATAGTAATTGGTGATAAATTATCTTTATAATCTTGATAACTTATATCAATATGTTCAAGGTTTATATCACCTTGTTTGAGTAACCATTTTTGCCAATCAAAAGGACTTCGTACTTTGTCTAAACTAATTTGCTGAGGTGTGTACAAGGGTAAACCATTTAATACTATGTGACCATCAGCAAAACGTTCAATAATTAAGTTAGTTCCATTAATTGAAATCTGCTTAAAAATAGGTTGAAGTTCCCAGATACTACGGTAGGATAATACTAGATCAATTTGTTTAATTTGTAAATTATGTTTTTTATCCTTTGGATTAGTTAATATCAAATTATCAATTATAACTTCAGGAAGATAATAATAATTTAATTTAGTTTGAATATTGCCAAGGTGAAGATTATAACCAGTTTTAGCATAAATACTTTGTTCAATACGTGATTTGTATTCTTGCATATTTATAACCAGATAATTGGTAATTACTAAGGAAGCGACAATTAATAGGCAATATAACGCCATTAAATAAATCATTAATTTAGTTAACAGAGATTTAAGTCGCCAAGTATTTAAATTTAAATTCATTAATATCTATTCGATTTCTTTAATATTAGTTAAGTGAAATTTCTAAGCTAAAGCGTGAGACTTCTATAGGCAGGTTTATTACGGTCTCTCCAAGCTTTTGTTGATAATAATTTAATTATTTCTTCTTTAATGGTTACAGTTGTGATTTTACTATTAAGCCTTGACACAAAATTACATTTAACCAATTTTGGGTGCTTGTGTTTTTTAAGTCTCAAGATTATTTTGAATAAAATGTTTCATTTTGACCTGTTTTGACTTAAATTTTGGATATCCTACCATATTACTTAGCACTATCATCAGATTATTATTGTCTATATTTAGTATTTAATCATTTTTAATCTACATTTATTAATAGCTTGACATCCTCCACGCCCTAAAGGGCGAGGATTCCTAGTTCAACGTTCCATATCTAGTTGATTGTATTACACTACATTCAACCCCGATAGAGGAAACTCCCTAGGCGTTAATTTCCGCTAGTCCAGCGGTATGTATATTTATGGCTGCATTTATATCACGGTCATGTGTTGAACCGCAATCACAAGTCCATTTTCTAATATGCAACGGTTTTTTACCTGTTACAGTGCCACAGTTAGAGCAAATCTGACTGCTTGGATACCAAGGC
>JBDLTW010000035.1:0-9609 GCA_039805605.1 Pseudomonadota bacterium | reverse complement strand
TCAAATTGCTGTAAGTGAATTTAAAGATGAAGTAGGCAATCTTGAAGTTGCGATTGGTGATGTAGTTAAAGTAGCTATTGAAGCAATTGAAGATGGTTATGGTGAAACTCGTTTATCACGTGATAAAGCACGTCGTATTGCAGCTTGGGAAGAATTAGAAGGCGCATTAGAACGTGGTGATATCCTAAGTGGTATGGTTTATGGTCGCGTAAAAGGTGGTATTGGCGTTATGTACAAAAATGTACGCTTATTCTTACCAGGTTCATTAATTGACGTACGTACAGTACGTGATTTTGCACCATATGATAATAAATCAGTAGAATTTAAAGTAATTAAAGTTGATCGTCGTCGCAATAATATCGTAGTATCACGTAAAGCGGTATTAGTTGAGCGTAGTGGTGAAGATAGTAAAGTAATTGTTGAACGTATGCAAGAAGGCAATATTGTTCAAGGTGTGGTAAAAAATATTACAGATTACGGTGCATTCGTTGATTTAGGTGGTATTGATGGATTATTATATATCACTGATTTATCTTGGAAACGTGTAAAACATCCTTCTGAAGTTTTAACTGTTGGTCAAGAAATTGAAGCTAAAGTATTAAAATTTGATCAAGAGAAACATCGTGTATCATTAGGCTTGAAACAATTATCTAATGATCCTTGGTTAGGTATTGCAGAGCGTTTACCTGCAACTACTCGTTTATATGGTAAAGTATCTAATTTAACTGATTATGGTGCGTTTATCGAGTTAGAATCAGGAATTGAAGGTTTAGTTCACGTATCTGAAATGGATTGGACAAATAAAAATGTTAATCCATCTAAAGTAGTTAAGCTTGGCGATGAAGTACAAGTACAAATCTTAGAAATTGATGCAGATAAACGTAGAATTAGTTTAGGTATGAAACAATGCCAAGCTAATCCATGGACTGAATTTGCTGAAAAATTCAAAAAAGGTGATCGTGTAACTGGTTCAATCCGTTCTATTACTGACTTTGGTTTATTTATTGGCTTAAGTGGTGGCATTGATGGTTTAGTTCATGTATCAGACATTTCTTGGACTTTATCTGGTGATGCAGCTATCCGCAATTACAAAAAAGGTCAAGAAGTTGAAGCTGTTATCATTTCAGTTGATGTAGAAAAAGAACGTATTGCATTAGGTATTAAACAATTAGATAATGATCCTTATGCTATGTTCTTAAATTCACACGATCGTGGTTCTGTAGTAAAAGGTACAGTAAAAGAAGTTACTAGTGAACAAGCTATCATTGAATTAGTTGATGGTATTGAAGCAGTTTTACCTGCACGTGAAGTATCTGCTGAGAAAATCGATGATTTAACTAAAACTTTATCAGTTGGTGATGCTGTTGAAGCATTAATTACTAATATTGATCGTAAATCTCGTTCAATTAGCTTATCAATAAAAGCTAAAGACTCTAAAGAAGAAGCTGATGCGGTGAAAAAAGTTAGACAAGCTGAAAAAAATTCAGGTAGCACTAACTTAGGTTCATTGTTAAAAGATACATTTGCACAAGGTTAATTGATATGAATCGCTCAGATATTATAAAAAAAATCTCTGAGCTTTACCCAAAGCTGAGTCGTAAGGAAATTGATGCTATCGTTAAAGAGCTATTTAGTTCTATGGCATCAAATATTTCAGACGGCAAACGAATTGAAATACGTGGTTTTGGTTGTTTTTCGTTAAAACAACGAGCAGCGGGTAAAGTTCGTAATCCTCGTGAAAAAATCTCTATTGAATCTGATGAGCGCAGTGTTGTTTATTTCAGAGCAGGTAAAGAGTTACGTGAACGTGTAGATACTGACAATTAAACAAAAGCTCATTGCTATAACAATAGTAATGGGCTTTTTATTTTTACTAAGGAAATTTATGCTTATTCAAGGGAATTTAATCGCAACTCCAAGTAGTAGATATGCGATTGTAGTAAGTAGGTTTAATGAATTTATTACCAGTAAATTATTGGGCGCAGCTCAAGATGGTTTAATTCGTCATGGTGTTGAAGTTGAAAACATTGATATTATATGGGTTCCTGGTGCATTTGAAATTCCTTTATTAGCTCAAAAATTAGCTAAAAGTGCTAAATATTCAGCAATTATTACTTTGGGTGCAGTAATTCGTGGTTCAACTACACACTATGATTATGTGTGTAATGAAGTAGCCAAAGGAATAGCTAAAGTTCAACTGGATACTGAAATTCCTGTCATTTTTGGAGTGATTACTACTGAAAATATAGAACAAGCAATTGAACGTGCTGGAACTAAAGCAGGGAATAAAGGTTATGATGCAGCCATTAGCGCAATTGAAATGGCTAATTTAATGAATGAGTTGGCTTAATTTAAATTAGTTAAAATGATTAAATAAATTTGCAATAATCTTTGAAATAAGCTATAATACATAGCTTTACAGTGATTTAAATTGCTGTAAAAACTCTCCCCATTATGGGAGAGTTTGTTAATTTTAACCTTTCTCTACATCATTGCATGGGTGAGAGATTTTGAAGCCGTAAGGAGTTTTCATGCGTCATTATGAAATCGTATTTCTGGTTCACCCAGATCAAAGCGAACAAGTTCTAAATATGATTGATCGTTATAAAAAAATTATTAATGATCACGGTGGTAAAATTCATCGTTTAGAAGACTGGGGTCGTCGTCATTTAGCTTATCCTATCCAAAAATTATCTAAAGCTCATTATGTATGTATGAATATTGAGTGTGGTAATGTCGTTTTAGACGAATTAAATCATGCGTTCAAATTTAATGATGCTATTTTACGTAATTCAGTAATTAGCAAAAAAACTGCTGTTGTTGAACCTTCAGTATTCATGAAAGATGAAAAAAGCAAATCATTAATTTAATATGAATGTTGTTGATCAATCTAATCAGGTTAAATTAAGTGGAATAATTAGTAAAGTTTATCCATTAATGACTAGCCCAACTGGAGCAGTAATTAGCCGAATTATTTTGACGCATAATTCACAGCAACTTGAAAGTAAGGTTTTACGTAAAGTACATTGCAATATTTTTTGTGTTGCGATTAACCAAAATTTAAGCCAAGAGTGGTTGAATTGTCAAGTTGTGGTTAGTGGTTTTTTGAGCATGAATATGCAAAAACAGATAGTTTTGCATATTACCAATTTACAAAATTTGGATTAAAGGAAATAAATAAAATGTCTCGTCAAATTTTAAAAAAGAAAAAATTTTGTCGTTTTACCGTTGAAGGTTACACTGAAATTGATTATAAAGATGTAGATTTATTAAAAAATTACATTACTGAAACTGGTAAAATCATTCCTTCACGGATTACTGGAACTTCAGCTAAATTTCAACGTATGTTGTCTGAGGCTATTAAACGTGCGCGTTTCTTAGCATTATTACCATATTGTGACCAACATTAATTAGAATAAGGAAGTCATTGTTATGAAAATTATTTTATTAGAAAAAGTTGCAAACTTAGGTAACTTAGGTAGCGTAGTTGAAGTTAAAAATGGTTATGCACGTAACTTTTTAATTCCTCAAGGTAAAGCTAAACGTGCTACTAGTGTTAGTTTACAAGAATTTGAAGCACGTCGTGCTGATTACGAACAAAAACAAGCTGAAATTTTAACTAACGCACAATCTCGTCATGAAAAAATTGACGGTATTGTTTTTACAATCAAAGCCAAAGCTGGTGTTGATGGTAAATTATTTGGTTCTGTAACGGCAATGGATATTGCTGAAGCTATCAATAATTCAGGTGTTGAAGTTAAACGCTCTGAAGTTGCTTTACCAAATGGTCCATTAAAAACTATTGGTGAATTTGAAGTTGATGTATTATTACATCATGACGTTCAAGCTAAAGTTAAAGTTAATGTGGTATCTGAAGCATAATTAACAAATTTAATATAAAAAAGCACTGTAGTATTTTACAGTGCTTTTTTAATAACTTATTGAAAAACTATGCGAAAATTATGTTACTAATTATTCTTTGCAAAGTTTTAAAAATGATTACTTATTTTTTTGTTGCTTAATACTAGCGAAATGCTTGACTTTAACATTAAACTAGTGTACAATTAATCCCTAATTTAGTTCTTTCAGAAAAATCGAAAATCAACAAGCAGTTTTTTAGAAACTGTTTAGGTTGGTCATAAATTTATAATAGTAAAATATTGAAAATTATGTATTGATTTGATTGTAGATTTTACCATAAAAGAGTTAAAATTAATTATCCAGAATTAACTGGATTGCAACTTTATTTATCACTAATTTATTGAGGAATTTCCATGAAAAAATATTTGTTAGAAATTTTATTTAAAAATGCAACTAAACAAATCAGTAAGACAAGTTCGTTGTCAGAGCCTGTTAATAAAGTGTGTATTGAGCAATAGTTAATTTATTTATTGTAGATTATTTTGGCAACATTCTTAAATTGTATAATTGGCTACGCCAGACTGAAAACATTAAATTATCTGTTGAACAAATATAATTTACTGCCTAAGTACCTTCAAGTGTCACAATTTGGAGGTACTTACACGGTTATCGTATCGGACAAAGAGCAAAATAAGCTTGAGATATTTGCTGATGTTTCCTCTGGTGGTGGCACTGCAGATACAATAATGACTGCATCTTTAAAAGGGTTTAGCGAGTATGCAGAGCGAAAAGCATTTTTAGAACATTGCAACCATGACACTTTAAATAGTTCAACTGGGTTTTCTGCATATCCAAGAGTTTTTCACTTTAGTCATTTTTATATAAATAAAGCACGAAATCACGCATATTACGAATCATTTGAGAGATATGCTTGGTCTGAATGGTGGCGTAATAAAAAAATAGGCGCACACTTATTAGAGTTAGATCAATTAACTACTGTAGAAAAAAATGCAGTTAAACCTTTAATTGAACAGCTTAACACCATAAAAATTCATAAAAAAATATTATTTATTAGACCATTTTGTGAAAAACCACACCAGCTAACTATAGCTTTTTCTTTATTATCTGGTGGTGGAGTCATAGCTGGTGCAGCTGCTGGTCGCACTTCATCAATTGATGATAATCATCATGTGCTTATACATTCTGTAGTTGAGCTAATCAGGCACATTCAAGCATATCAGCGTGCAAAATCACAAAATATTAAGCCAATTAATACATATGAAAAGCAATTAATATTTTTTGGTAATGGTGATGGAGATGATATTTTCTTTAATCGAATAAATTCATTAGATGGTGAAAAAATTACTACCCCACAAATTGCATTTGATGACGAAATTAAATGTTCTTTAAGTAAATTTTTTTATGTACATTATTGCAAGTTTATGACATTAGAACCTGAAATTTATGCAGAGGATGAACTTATATACTAATAAACACCATCCTTGAACAATGTGTTTTTAGTTCCTTTGTAAACAAATTTCCTTATTAATCTGTTGTGATTATTTTACTTAATAAATTCCCTTCATTATACGTAAATTTCCTCACTTCTTTAGATATAAAAGTAATGACTTAAATTTCCAAAGTATAAAAAATTAGCACTTATATAAATAAATATTCTCAAAATATACGTAATAGTGTATAATAATTACCTCATTTTATTAAAATTCGCACACTTATGGTTTAAGGGTGTAGTTATAAACTATTTAAACCCATAGGTGGAGGTGTAACCCTTATTGATTAAAGGAAATTTAAATGTCTGTTTCTATTAAAGAAATGTTAGAAGCTGGTGTACATTTTGGTCACCAAACTAAATATTGGAACCCTAAAATGAAATCATTCATTTTTGGTTCACGTAACAAAATTCATATTATCAACTTAGATAAAACTTTACCGATGTTACAAGAAGCAATTGAATTTACTAAACAAACAGTAAAAAACAAAGGTTTTGTATTATTTGTTGGTGCTAAAGCTCAAGCTAGTGAAATTATTTCTGAAGAAGCTCAACGTTGTGGTATGCCTTTTGTTGATCACCGTTGGTTAGGTGGTATGTTAACTAATTTTGAAACAGTGAAAAAATCAATTAAAAAATTAGAAACTAAATCAGCAATATTAGAACAAGCTGATAATGGTTTATCTAAAAAAGAACTGTTAAATTTAGAACGCGAAGTTGAAAAATTACAAAAAACTATTGGTGGTATTTCAGAAATGAAAGGTTTACCTTCAGCAATTTTTGTAGTTGATACTGGTGTTCATCATATTACAATCCAAGAAGCACAAAAATTAGGTATTCCTGTAATTGGCGTGGTTGATACTAATAATGATCCATCAGGTGTAGATTACATCATCCCTGGTAATGATGATTCAGCTCGTGCAATTAAATTATATACAACAGCTATTGCTGATGCAATTTTAGAGGCTAAAGAACAAGCAGTTGTTGAATTAGCAAAATCAATCAAAGTTGAAATGGTTGAAGAACAAGCTAGTGAAGAAGCTAAAACCGTGAGAATTAAAAAATCAGCTGATGACTCTGCTGAATAATTTGAACAAAAATAGAACTAAATAGGAGTTTAATATGGCAAATATTACTGCCAAGATGGTTGCTGAATTACGTGAAATGACTGGCTTAGGTATGATGGAATGTAAAAAAGCTTTAGTTGAAGCTGATGGTGACATTAAGAAAGCTGAAGAATTATTACGTATTAAATCTGGGGCTAAAGCCTCAAAAATGGCAGGTCGTACAGCTGCTGAAGGTGTAATTGTTGTTGCTTTAAGCGATGATAAAAAATCAGGTGCCGTTGTTGAAATCAATTGTGAAACTGATTTCGTAGCTAAAGATGAAGGTTTTGTTAAATTTGCTAATGATATTGCTAAAGCAGTTTTGGCTGATGCTAATGCAACAATTGAAAATATTGCAGAAGTTAAATTATCTTCTGGCGAAACTGTTGAAGAAGCACGTAAAGCAATTATTGCTAAATTAGGCGAAAATATGTCAGTGCGTCGTTTTGTACGTTATGCAACTGAAGGACAATTAGCAGCTTATTTACATGGTTCAAAAATTGGTGTAGTAGTTGATTTTGCTGGAGCTGATGAAAGCTTAGGTAAAGATATTGCTATGCATATTGCTGCTGCAAAACCTAAAGCATTAGATGCATCTGGTGTTGATGCTGAATTAGTAGCAACTGAACGCCGTGTAGCAATTGAACGTGCAAAAGAAGCAGGTAAACCAGCTGAAATGATTGATAAAATTGCTGAAGGTACAGTAAATAAATTCTTAAAAGAAGTTACTTTATTCAACCAAGTATTTATTAAAGCTGAAGATGGTAAACAAACTATTGAACAATTACTAAAAGCTAAATCAGCTACTCTTGCAGGATTTACTTTATATGTAGTTGGTGAAGGCATTGAGAAGAAAGTTGTTGATTATGCAGCTGAAGTGGCAGCTGCTGCTAAAGTATAATCAAAACTTTATTGAGCTTTAAAAATCCTTCGTCAAATACGAAGGATTTTTTGATGACTATTTTTACTACCGAGGAAAGTGATTATGGACATAAAATTTACTAAAATGCACGGCTTAGGTAATGATTTTATTATTATTAACAATCTGGAGTTAAAGCATCAATTTACTGCTCCGCAAATTCGTTATTTGGCGGATCGCAAGTTTGGAATAGGTTGTGATCAACTCTTAATAGTAAATCCTGCTAATGACGGTATTAGTGATTTTTATTATCAAATTTACAATAGTGACGGCAGTGAAGCTGGACAATGCGGTAATGGTGCTCGTTGTTTTATCAGCTATTTAATTAAACATAAATTAACTCCTAAAACTATATTAAAACTGCAAACTACTAATAGAATAATCCAAGGCAAATTACTTAGTAATGATTTGATTGAAGTTAGTATGGGTGTCCCACAATTTCAACCACATTGTATTCCGCTAAATTTATTGTTTAGTGATAATTATATCTTAAATTTTAATAATCAACTGTTAACATTTTATGCTTTATCGATGGGTAATCCACATGCTATAATTAAACTAGACTGTCTTAGTTTATTCAATGATGATAATTACTTAACACAAATAGCTCAGCATCTACAAAGTTCCTCATTATTTCCAGATAGTGTTAATGTCAATTTTGTATACATTAATAGCCGTAAGCAAATTCAGCTTCGTACTTATGAACGTGGTTGTGGCTTTACTTTAGCCTGTGGAAGTGGTGCTTGTGCTAGTGTTGTCGCATTAATTCAGGCAAATTTTTTAGATAATCAAGTTGTAGTACAAATGCGTGGTGGAAATTTAACCATTAATTGGCAAGGTAATTTTCATGAAGTGATTATGCAAGGAAGTGCAACACATGTTTTTTGTGGAAATATTGAATTATGCAATTAAATCTTGTTTTAGCTGGACTAATTTGGCGTGAAGAGGCTGATTTAAGTTATTTATCAAATTATTTACACTTGGATAATTTTAATTATTTATTTAAACGTGCCAAAATTAAACCTAGTCAATTAAAATATAGTGATTTTATTTACCACAATGCTAAATTAGCTAATTCTCCAGCAACCAGTTTAGCTCAATTCTATGCTCAAAATTTAGGTTTAACCAATTATGCTCATTATTTACTAGCTGAACCAACTAATTTACGTAGTGATCGAGACCGTTTATTAGTTTCTGAGAGTGAATTACTTCAATTAGATAATAGCGAAGCCTTGCAAATTATTAGCGAATTAAATCATCATTTTAATGGTGAAATAGTTGTATATTCAATTAATCCAGAACTCTGGTTAATTGCAACTAATTTACCTCTTGAGCTAATTCCTAATTATCCACTAATTGATATTATAGGCGAAAATATTGCTAACTATTTGCCACGTGCTAAGGCAAATTTAACTTTACATAAATTAATTACTGAAATACAAATGCTGTTATTTAATTTACCTCTTAATCAACTGCGTGAGGAAGAGGGATTACCTATTTTAAACAGTCTTTGGTTATGGGATAAGCCATTATCATCTAATTTACAATCTAATTCTTTTAATAATAGTTTAAGTAATAATTCACGCTTAGGTTCTCCACTAAGTAATTTAGCTCAACAAATTAATAAAACTAATTGGCTAATTTTAGATAGTGCTTATTTTGCTTGTTGTTATCGTGATAGTCATGCTTGGATTGAATTAGTTAACCAACTAGATCGTGAAATTGGAAGCTTATTTATTGACAAATTACGCCGTGGACAAATAAAACAATTAAATATTTATTTAGTAGATTTAGAAAACTCGTGGCAATTAACTTTAAATCGCTTTGATGTGTGGAAATTCTGGCGTAAAACATTGCCGAATTTTTATAATAGGTTTTGATGCATCAATTTACATGTTCAACAGCCTCAAAGTGGTATCTAGCAAACTCCTAAACAACAATTGCCCAGAATTGATTAATAATACCAAATCCAATAAGTAGTTTCTTATATAGACAACCAATCTCTATAACATAATTGAGTAATATATACGAATTCTTATTTTGTGTTTGGTATAATAAGTCTCTTTAGTCTCCTAATAAGTTTTGTGGCTTCATGGGTGCTCCAATTAGCATTATTCGTCAATACATTAAACACCAAAATAGTTATGTTAGCTTAACGCATTATACCACCTGAAATGTGATTTTGTTTTAAAGCATGTTGAATAAAATAATCC
>JBDLTW010000034.1:0-9397 GCA_039805605.1 Pseudomonadota bacterium | reverse complement strand
AAAATAAGCGTATTACTATACTATAATTTACATTTTATGCCATCACATGGTTAGTGATGGAATATTTAACTAAGGAATACATTTATATGGCTAATAATAATTTTTCACCTAATAATCAAAGACCTCCTCGGCAACGTAATAATAATTCACGTTCTAACCAATCGATGAACCAGAGCCGAAATTTTAATTCATCTAGCAATCAAAACCAAGCTATGCCAAATCGAAATCGTCGTTATAATAATCAACAGCAGAACAATTATAATCATCAGGCTAATCAAGGAAATCAAGGTTATGATACTTATTATAATCAGTATCCACCACAGCGTAATCGGAATATTTTACTGTGGGTACTAGGTTTAGTTGGTATATCAGCATTAGCCGCTGGTAGTTATTATGTTATAAAAGGTAAAAGCGAAGATTTAGCACAAATTGTCGCCGTAACACCTAATTATATTACCACACAACAACCTTATCAATCATGCCATAAAGTTGGCACTACTCATTACGTTAAAAACCAAAAAGATGGAACTAAAGGAGCAATTATTGGTGGAACAACAGGAGCGGTAGCTGGAGGCATAATTGGCAATCAAATTAAACATGGTGGTACTGGTACAGTAATTGGTGCAATTGCTGGTGGTACTGGTGGTGCTTTAGTTGGTCGCGAAATTGAACGCTCTAATCAACCAGATTATATTGAAAAACACGGTTCAACTCGAAAATGTGAAACGTTATATCGCTCTACACAAAGCCAATCTGGCTATAATGTACGCTATTTATATAAAGATAATGTAGCTAATATTGTAGTAGCTAATCAATTAGCTGTAGGTAGCAAATTGCCTCTAGCTGAGTTAACAGCAATGGCTATGCCAACTAATAATGCGCCAGTATCGCAATAATTATTTTATTAATGACTTTAATTAGTGTTAATCAACAACCATGGCATGAGTTGCCTAAGGATTTATATATTCCACCACAAGCATTACAAATTTTTTTAGAAATGTTTGAGGGTCCATTGGATTTACTACTATATTTAATTCGCAAACAAAATTTAGATATATTACAAATTCCAATTGTTAAAATTAGCCAACAATATATTAGTTATATTCAAGCTATGCAAACTTTAAATATGGAATTAGCAGGGGAGTATTTACTTATGGCAGCCATGTTAATTGATATTAAAGCACGATTTTTATTACCAAAACCTGTTATTAGCGAAGATAGTGAAGAAGAGTTTGATGACCCACGTCAAGAATTAGTTAAACGCTTAATTGAGTATGAACAAATTAAATTAGCAAGTCAACAATTAAATCAATTACCACAAGCTAATCGTGATTTTAAATGGTTGCAAATTGCTATTAATGATAGTATTATTGAATTACCTGAAGTGAAGCCACTTGACTTACAAAAAATGTGGCATAGTGTAATTTTACGTAGTATTACTTTACACAATAATCATCAAATTAAACGGCAAGAATTATCGGTACGAGAACAAATGACTTATATTTTACGTGAATTAGATTTACAACAACGTTGTGAATTTTTTGATTTACTCTTAGAGTACAATTTGTCTTATGTAGTAGTTAATTTTATTGCTATACTGGAATTAGGTAAAGAACAAATGATTAGTTTAACACAAATTGCCAATGGTGAAATTTGGCTAGAATTAGTTTAAAATTATGTTATCTATTGAACAACTAAAAATAATTATTGAAGTATGTCTTTTAACTAGTGATGAATTTATTAGTCAAGCACAATTATTAAGTATTTTTTCTGCCGATCAAGCCGTTACTAAATCACATCTTGAATTAGCGATAGAACAATTAGCTACTGATTATACTGTGCGTGGTTTTGAGCTAATTACTTTGAATAATGCTTATCGGCTACGTTCTAAACATCAATTTCAAAATTACCTAAATAAATTACATCAAAATCGTCCACCACGCTATTCACGCGCAGTTATGGAGACATTGGCCGTTATTGCTTATCGTCAGCCGATTACCCGTGGTGAAATTGAAAATGTACGTGGTGTTAGCTTAAATAGCCTGATTATTCAAACACTATTAGAACGTGAATGGATCGAAGTAGTTGGACATAAACAAGTTCCAGGACGTCCAGAATTATTGGCTACAACTAGTAAATTTTTACATGATTTAGGTCTAAATAATTTACAAGAACTACCGCCATTACCTGAGTTGAGTCAAAGTTTTACCGATAATTTACCTCTTGACTTTATTGAAGAATACGATAAAAATAAGGAATTACCATGAATAATAATATAAAGCCAACTTTGGAACAATTACTTGAGTTTCCGTGTCCATTTGCAATTAAGATTATGGGAGTAAGCTCGGGACAATTAATTGGTGAAGTTAGTGCAATTATTGGTCAACATTGTCCAGAGTTTAATGCAGATCGTGATTTAAGTTATAAATCTAGCAATAAAGGTAATTATTTATCTATCACCGCCACGATCACCGCTCAATCAAAAGCACATTTAGATGGCATTTATCAACAATTAAACCAACATTCTTTAGTGAAGTTCACCTTATAATTATGATTAATATCAAATATATCGGTAAAGTTGATTATACAAATTGCTGGGAAGCCATGAAAAATTTTACTGAACAGCGCGATAGCACTACCAATGATGAAATCTGGTTAGTTGAACATGACCCAGTATTTACTTTAGGTTTAGCAGGTAAAGAGGAACATATTTTAATCAAAGATCATAATATCCCTATTATTCGTTGTGATCGAGGAGGTCAAGTTACTTATCATGGTCCACAGCAAATAATTGCTTATGTATTAATTGATATTAAACGACTAGGCATCGGGGTACGCGATTATGTAATGTGTATTGAAAATGCAGTAATTAGTTATCTAGCTAATTATGGTATTGAAGCATACGGTGATCGCAATGCACCAGGGGTTTATGTTGCAGGTAAAAAAATTGCCTCGTTAGGTTTAAAAATCCGTAAAGGCTGTAGTTATCATGGTTTAAGTTTTAATTTTAATCTTGATTTACAACCATTTACTTATATCAATCCTTGTGGTTATGCAGGTTTAACCGTAGTAAACTTTAGCCAATTATTAGCACCTCCACAAACTTTACCTGAATTCTCTTTTGCTTCAGTGCAATTAGCCCAAGCGATTATTCAGCAACTTAATTTCAACCATTTATAAAGAACTTAATATGTCTAATTTTGCTCTTGATTTTGATCCTGAATTAATTACGCGTTGTCAAACTAATGCACCTCGTTATACTTCATATCCAACTGCTGATCGTTTTAGTTGTGAATTTAATGCTATTAATCAATATGGACAAATTAATCAAGTATTTACACCACAATTTGATCAGGCTATTTCCTTGTATATCCATATTCCATTTTGTAATACCTTATGTTTATATTGTGGTTGTAATAAAATTATTACCAATAACCGTCAACAAATTAGCCAATATTTAACTTATTTAGCTAAGGAATTTGCTTTATATTATGCACAAATTCAACGGAAATTAGAAGTAGTACAATTGCATTTTGGGGGCGGTTCTCCTTCTTGGTTATCAATTAGTGAAGTAACTCAAGTAATGGATCTAGTTCGTGAGTATTTTATTCTTACGCCACAATGTGAAATAGCTATGGAGTTAGATCCACGCCATGTTGATCATCAATTTATGCACCACTTACGCCAACAAGGATTTAATAGGGTATCCTTAGGTGTGCAAGATTTTGATCCTAAAGTGCAAAAAGCGGTTAATCGTATTCAACCACTAGAAGATACGCAAAGAGTATTGGATAGTGCACATTTATTAGGTTTTAGTTCAACTAATATTGATTTAATTTATGGTTTACCACTACAAACTTTAGCTAGTTATCAGCAAACCATGGATATTGTAGTTAACCAATTACGCCCAGCTCGAATTGCTTTATTTAACTATGCCCATTTACCACATATCTTTATGCCTCAAACCAGAATTAATGAAGCTGATTTACCTAGTGCTGAAGAAAAATTAGCAATTTTACAAATGTGTGTAGAACGTTTAGCTAAAGCTGGTTATATCTTTATTGGCATGGATCATTTTGCTTTACCCGATGATGAGTTAAGTCAAGCTTTATTAAATGGTAGTATGCAACGTAATTTTCAAGGTTATTCAACTTTTGCCGATAGCCATATGTTAGCTTTTGGAGTATCTTCAATTGGTTTTATTGGGAATAGCTATTATCAGAATGTTAAAGATTTAACCAGTTATTATCAATGCTTAGATAATAATCAGTTACCAATTTTACGTGGAATTAATTTAACTACCGATGATGTATTACGCCGTGAAATTATTCAACAAATCATGTGTCAATTTAGCGTTGATTTAAATCAAATTGCTAAAAAATTTGATTTAGATGTTGAACAATATTTTGCACGTGAGTTAGTTTCCTTAGTTTCATTAATTGAGTTAGGTTTAGTTGAATTACAAAATAGACAATTAAAAGTTAGCAATAAAGGAAGATTTTTAATTCGTAATATTGCTATGGTTTTTGATAGTTATTTAGCTAAATCTCAAGATAATAAACGTTATTCACGAGTGATTTAATAATTAGTTATTAAAAAGTCAGCATAAAACCTCGCTGTAAAAAGCGAGGAACAATAGCAAACTCAATATATAGAATAAATCACTATACTGATATTTACTAAATAAATCAAATAATCAATCTTTGTAAATTTTTGTCGCTTAATATAAAAACTCCTTTGCTCAGTTAAACCTCGATTATGTAAACTTAAGCTTAGGTTATGCGCATAACGAGTAGCATTAACCAATAGGGGGAAAATTATCTGAACACTAAAATAACGTTTCCGATAACGCATTTGATAAGCTAACTGAATACGTTTAAACTCATCAATTAAAACTCCCCAGCTATTAAAAACTGCCAATAGAGCAAAACCAAATCTAACGGAAAGTAAGCGATATTGGATTAAATTATTAACCAATTTATATTGATCTAAATGGAGAATAAACAAACTTGAAGTAATTGATAACAAATATAAGCGCAAAGTTAATTCTAATGCCAAGTGTAATTTAGTGGCAAATAACCCAGGTTGAATTACTCCAAACCAATAACAACTTAAAGCATAGCTAATTAAAGGAACTATCAAACCAAGATTAAGCCAGAGAATAGTTCGCCAACGAATTTGCTCAAAAGGCACTAATAAAATAAAATTAACCACTAACGCAATACTACAATTTAGATAATTATCCAATGTTGATCTAATTAATAAGCTAATGATTATAACTAGAGGCAATAAAATAAAATTAAAGATATGTAGGTGATTTTTTAACATAAGCTCAAACATCCTTGATCTAATTGATAACAACGCTTGGTTAAAGCTTGAAGAAATTGATGATCTTGACTAACTAAAATAAATGCATAACCATGTTCGGCTAAATTTTTAATCTGTTGAGCTAAATCAAGTTTATTCTGATAGTCTTGCCCAAAAGTAGGCTCATCCATAAGGATTAATTGACTTGGCTGTTGTAAAACAATGGCTAAAGCTAAGCGTCTTTTTTGACCTTCTGAAATATTATAAGGACTTGAATTAGCCACATCTTCTAAATTAAATTGACGCATTAAATCTAAATTATTATTTAATTCACTACTAACGCTATTTGCTAAAAAATGAGTTTCAGGATTTTGCCAAACCAAACTAATTTTATGCCAAAGTTGTTGTGGTTTTAAACGATTAATTGCTTGGTGTTGCCAAAAAATTTGTTCTGATGAAGGAATTATTCCAGCAATTAATTTTAATAAGGTAGATTTGCCACAGCCATTTACACCTGTTAAGCCAATTATTTCACTTTGAGCAATGCTAAGATTTATTTGTTGTAATAGAGGTGCTGAGTCTGAACAAAAACCAAAAGTAAGACCACTAATTTTTAATAAATGGTTAGTATACTTTAGTGGTGATTGAGGAATTAAGCAAGGTAATTTTAACTGCCAATTGAGCTTGGTTGGATCCATTTCTATTAATTGATGCTGATCAGTTAAATGAATTACTCGATCAACCAATGATTTGATATATGCTAAGTTGTGCTCGACTATTACTATAGTCATTTTGCTTCGATAATTAGCTAAAATTGTCATAACTTGTTGTGCACTTTGTGGGTCAAGAAAAGCTGTTGGTTCATCAAGTAGTAATACTTTGGGTTGTTGCAATAAAATAGCTACTAAATTAATAATCTGCTTTTCACCGCCAGATAGTGTAGCAGTAGATCGATTAAGTAAATTAGTTAACTTAAACTCGGCAAGAATTTGATGAATTTTAACTTCAATAGTCTGCTTATCTAAGGCTAAATTTTCTAAACCAAATGCTAATTCACTAAATACATCTGGGCAAATAATTTGTTGATGTGGATTTTGGGCTAGATAAGCAATTTCAGCGGATTGCTGTAAAGTTAATTGAGTAATTGGCTTATTTTGATAATTTAACTCTCCAGCAATAGTAGCATAAATAAAATTAGGTATTAAACCTTTTAAAGCCAATAGCAAAGTTGATTTACCACAACCAGAATTACCGTGTAATAATACACAATCACCTTGTTGAATGCTTACTTTGCCATTAAATTGAATTACACTTGATTGTTGTGAATAACGTACCTGAAAATGATTAATTTGATACATAATCTTAGTTATCTTTACTAATGGCAAATTGATTAAGTACACCCGTTGCTAATAGTCGCCGAGCAATCAAACGAGCTAGTAAACCACCTAATACTACTCCAGAAACTATATTACATGATAAGTTAATAAAATTAAATTTCCAGCTAAACATATTATAACTATACCAATAATAGGTAACTAAATAACCGCCAATAGCAGCCAGAGCACCAGCTATTCCACAACTAAAATTATTCCAAACTCGATAACGACATAGATAAAATACTAATTCAACTGGTAAACCTTGGCAAATTGCAGATGCTAGTGCTGAAATTCCCCATTGTGAAATAATACCTTCAACGATAGAAGCAATTAACTCACCTAAAATAGCACTGCCTGGCTTACGTATGATATAGATAAATAAAATTCCACCTAATTGCCATACCCCCTCTAGTAATCCACTTAAAGCAATACTACGTAATAATGGACTAATTAGATCATAAATTAATGAATATGCCCACCAAATCACGCCCAGAGCACTTGCCAGAATAGCAATAAAAATAATTTCATTAAGATTTAATTTAGCTTGATTAGACATGAGTTTCCTTCCAAAAAATATTTGATGGCAAGGAAATGGGTAATGAATAGATAAACTGAACTTACACACTTCCTTGCGCAGGTACTAACCTGATCAGGTTCGAGGGTATTTCTCAGCTCTAGAAATATATCTAGAGCACCCCTGGTGTTAAAAAATTAAATTAATTTAATCCAAGATTTTAGCAGATTAAATTAATCCATGTGCAAATTTTCACTCTACTTAGTTGGAATTAAATCCTGTAAAGTTTTATATTGTTTAGCTTTTAACGTAATCCGTGAACTAGCATTATATACTGGAAAAGCTAATACTTCAAGCTTAACTAATTGCTGAGCTTGATCGTATTTACCTAATTTCCACGCTAACATAGCTTCTTTAATTAAGGTATCAGGATAAGGATGAAAACTATCAAAGCGATGGGTATAATTATATTGTTGTTGAACTGGCATTAATTTATTCGTAAAATCAGTGTCAACATTAATGTAGTTATCTAGGGTATAAGCAGCATAATATTCCCATATTCGATTTTGTTGTAAATTTTCTAAATATTTAGCCTGTTGCGTAAATGAATCTTGATCATCTGGAGTATCATAGTAATCAACTAAAGTATCAAAAATAATACTGGCATTAATAATTAAATAAGCAAACCCAGCTACGCAAATAACTCCTATTATAGCATAGATTGAGCGTAAATTAATTATATATAATGGTTTATCACAAGATAAAAAGCAAATAAATCCACCTAGAAAATACATATACCACAATGGATATTCATTCATGCTATGCGATAAAGTTGTTCCTAATAAGCATAAAATAAGCACCACTTCATCACTAAAACATCTTTGCGTTACTATTAATCGCCAAATAACTCCAGCAATTCCTAAAATAACAACTATGCCACCAACTAAACCAGTTTCAGCTAAAATTTGCAAAATTAAATTATGGCAATTTGTAAATAAGCCACTATTAGCCGCCGCATGAGGATATAAATATTGCAATAAGACACTTTGCTTTGCATACCCATTCCAACCAGTTCCCCAAAGTGGATGTTGACTAAATACCAACCACGCTTTAGCCCATTCTACGCCACGACGTCCTGTACCGCTATCGTTATCTAAACGCCCAAGACCTGAACTAAAATTATTATGGCTAGTAAATAATTTATGAATTATCGGATATAGATATTCAACACTAAATAATAGAATAGTTGCCAAAATAATTAATTGACAAAATTTCCAACTATTAGCTGAACGTGATTTAAATTGATAAACTAAACTAATCAAACAAGCTAAACCAAAATAAATAAATACACTACGTGAAGCCGATAAAGTTAAACTAAAAATTAACCAAAATAATAAGGGATAAAAAAATTTAGCTTTAATCTTTTGTTGTTGTGCTAAATAAATTAAACTAAAGCATCCCCAACTTAAATAATGTGCATAGTGGTTACGTTGACCAAAATGTCCAAATATATTTGAGGTTGGATGTGAGCTATCATAAAATATCATATCACCAAAATAGTGAGTGGTGCCTGTGTATTGAATAAATCCAATTAAGGATTGTAAAATTGCACCAATTACTAAAGCATAGCCAATTTGGATTACTAATTTTTTTAAGCTATATTGCAAACAATAAGTATTAATAACTAGTGCTAATAATGTACATAAAAATAACTCTAAGGCACTAATATAATTTAAACCAGGGTAATCAATTATCAGTAAATGAGGTTGTATCACCAAATAAATGGCAAAAATAACTAATGGAATACTTATACTAGGAATACTAATTTGTGACGAGCTAAGTAATAAAAGCACAAATAAGCCAATAATTGCCCACGCCACAGTTATTTCAGCCCAAAATTGCGGTTGAGGATCATAATGTACATTATTTAAAGCGGGTAAAACCAATAAGGCAATAATCCCTAAGCAAAAAAATATTTTGTTTATTTGTTTATGTTCATGCATACAAAAACCTATCATTAATAAAATTTTCAAACTATTATTTTATCATATATTGCTGTCTATGGTAAAATCCAATCATTAGCTAAATTCAAATATTTATTAACTAGAGAATTGGTTAAATTAACTAACTGTTTAGATTGGTTTTTTATCGTCTACTATCATTATAAATGAGATAGTGAAATTAATTATTTTCCAGAACA
>JBDLTW010000033.1:0-4945 GCA_039805605.1 Pseudomonadota bacterium | reverse complement strand
CAGATATATTTGGAGCAAGTGCTTCGTGCATTTTCTTACCTGAAGCATCTGGATTTTTCTTTAAATATTCCAATACTAACTCTTTATTGTCAAAGGATCTTAATCTGCCAATGCGTTTGGGCTTAGGTATATCACAGCTTCCTGTTGATATATATTGCGTTATCCAACATCTTATCGTTTTATAACCAATTTTAAATAACTTTGATATCTCTCGTCTTGTATAATTCTCACTTTTAAAAATTTCAATTACTTTGTCTCTTAAATCTTGTGAATAGGCTCTCATTCGTACTCTTAAAATTGGTATTTTATCATACATTATAAATGTGCTTATATTTATTGGTTAGCTATATAGTTGATTTACAAAATTCAAGCTTGTTTATTAAATAGCCTTACTTGCAACAAGCTACGCTAGTTTAACGCCTTTATCCTCCACCTGAAGCGAGAGATTTTACGGCGTGTTGGATAAGATATATTATAATATGGCTATCATAATTAAATATTACTGTGTGAAATTGTCACAGTTTAAATAGATAAACATCTTTATAATATATCTATTGATTACAATTAATTACAATCAAGATTAACGATATAACATAATCGTTCAAAAAATAATTAACAACTAAAAAATAATCAAATTTGTTTTTAGTTATCGTTAATATTAAAAATTATGTTACAATTCAAATTTAGTAATTTTAAATCTCAAACTTTTGTAATTTCCAAGGAGTTTTATTATGGCATATTTAGAATCTTCTTCAAATAAACAGCCTAGTTTATTTTCGGCAATTGCCATTGGTGTTGGTTGTATAGTTGGTAGTGGTTGGCTATTTGCTAGTTATAAAGCATCTAAATTTGCTGGTCCTGTGGCAATTGGTTCGTGGATAATTGGTGCAATATTTGCCTTAATTATAGCTTTATTATTAGCTGAAATTGCGACTCTTTATAGCAAAGAAACTGGTTTATTTGCGCGTTTACTCACGATCACTCATAATCGTGATTATGGGTTTATCATCTCTTCTTCAAATTGGTTTGCCACTATTGTAACTATTCCTGCCGAAGCGGAAGCATCAATTCAGTATTTAGCTTATGCTTATCCTCCACTTAGTGTGACTATTTTCAATAACAATCATTTTACAACACTTGGAATTAGTTTAGTTTGTATCCTAATGATTATATATGGATTTTTAAATTATTGGGGAATTCAATTATTAGCTAAAGCTAATAATGCAATTACTATTTTTAAGTTAATTGTTCCTGCATTAACTGCAGTTATCTTTTTTGTGGCTGCTTATCATCCTGAGAATTTCTCAAGTTATCAAGCAACATTAGCGCCTTATGGTTGGGATAAAATGTTTACTGCAGTGGTAACTTGTGGAATTTTTTACTCCTTTTATGGATTCAGCATGATAACTGTATTTTCTAAAGAATTAAAAAATCCACAACGCAATATCCCCTTGGCTTTATCTGCTTCAGTATTAATTTGTTTGGTTATTTATTTAATGTTACAAATTTCATTTATTGGTGCACTTAATCCTAATCAAATTAGTCAAGGTTGGCATAATTTAAATTTTAGCTCACCATTGGCTCAATTAGCTATGTTATTGGGAATTAATTGGATTGCTCTAGTGCTATATGTTGATGCTGCTATTAGCCCATCAGGAACTGGCATTATTTATGTTGGTTCTAGTGCACGAATGTTTACAGGAATGGCAGAAGATAAACAAATGCCGACAATTTTTGCAAGACAACATCCAATTCATAATATTTCACGTTTATCGATTATTGTAACGTTAATTTTTTGTATGATTTTAGTTATATTTTTTGATAACTGGGATAAAATTATGATTGTGGTTTCTGTTTTTCAACTAATTTCATGTGTTGCTGTGCCAATTGCTTTTTGTAAATTACGTAAATCAGTTCCACATTTACCCAGACCATTTCAGATGCCAGCAGGTAAAATATTTAGTTATTTAGTTATTTTAGCTGTAAGTTATTTATTAGCACAATGTGGTTTTGTTCCTTTAATTTTATCTTTAGTATTTCATTTAGTGTTTTTTATAATCTATTGTTCGGTACATTATCGCAAAATCAAACTAACAATTAAGGCTTTTGCCTCATCATGGTCTTTATTTGTTTATATGGGAATAGTTAGTTTTTATGGTTATTTACAAGATCAGCAACAACTTAATAATATTGCTCAACTAATCGGCTTTATTGTTGTTATTAGCATCAATTATTATTTTTTATTAAATCAAAAAACATATAATCAATAAGATTACCAACAACGTCATAAAACCTCCCCCTTCAGGTGGGGAGGACATAAAGCGTTAAGTTAATGTCGCTATTAGTGTTTTTTGTTGCTCAATATATTGACAAATAATGCCAATTAACGCACCAACACACGAAGCTACAAAATATCTATGAGACCCAAAGGTATTTGTTGTTAAAATAGATCTTGGTCATATTGGTAAATTGTAATTTTTACCTTTATATACTATTCGTAATTAAAAACTAGATTTATGGTATTAAAAAGGTTTATAATATTGGCTATGAATAAAATACTATCCCAAACAACACGTTTAGAATTTGAGAAATTAGTACGTAAAACAAGAAGTCTAGATGAAAGAGTTCGTCTCTGTGCTATTTTGGCATATGACGAAGGTCATGCTATTTCTGATATAGCAAATATATTAAAAATCAGTGAATCATCTGCGTATAATTATATTGTGGATTATTTGAAAAAAATAAAATTGCTCATGATCCTAAAAATGTCGCATCTTGTAAATTAACGCCTGAACAAGAAATTGAATTAATCAAACATTTATTAATTAATACATATGCAACAGCCAATAGGATTTGTGCTTATGTGTTAAAACAATACAAAATTAAACATACGGTTGAAGCTATTACAAAATGGCTTAAGCGTAATAATTTTGTATATAAAAAACCTAAACCAGTTCCCAGTAAACTCTATGAACAAAAACAGGAACATTTTATAGAATATTATAATGAATTAAAGCAAGATACAGATAACGTAGTTATAATCTTTATGGATGCGGTTCTCCAGAGTACCAATCTCAAGCATCATATGGCTGGATATTAAAAGGTGAAACTAAAACATTACCTACAACAAATACACAATACAGGTTACACTTAAATGGTGCTATTAATTTAGATACAATGGATATATTCATTAGAGAATATAATAGCATTAATGCAGAGTTAATCATATCATTTTTGAAAGATTTAGAGGCTAAAAATACATTATATTCCACCATATTCGCCCAATTTAAATGCAATTGAACGATTATGGAAAATTATGCGAGAATATGTCACATATAATAAGTACTATCCAAAATTTACTGAATTTAAAGATAAAATTACACACGTTTTAAAAACAAGAATTAATGACAAATTTGAAGTTGTTCGACATAATACAGTCCAACTTTCAAGTTAGTTGAGTATATAATAACTTATTTTTAGTTTTAAAAGATTTCATACCACTTGTCTATTTTTTATTTCCAAATTGTTAAAGATCTTAATTTTTTATTCTTGTTATATAGACAAGAAGAGACTGGCATAGAGTTATAAATTTATTTTCCTAACATGCGAATCTGTAAATTCAATTTTATATAATAACTGTTATTCTCACGATAAATAGTTCCAAAGCGGTGGCGAGTAGAAGAGGGTGTATCTAATCGCGCATTTAAAAATAAATAATCTTTTAAGATTTTATCCTTAATAACATGATATAAAAGTAAATCGCCTTGTTGCTGTAATAAAATATAACCATGAGCAGTATAATTTCCATCCCAACTAGTACTTGAAAACATACCAAGTACTATTGCTTTAAGGTAATCCTTAATCCTAACTATTTGTTGCTCAGTTAAATTAAATTCAGTTAGTTTACTTGCCTCACCAGAATAATAACTTAGCAAAATAGAAGCTAATATTTCTGGCATTTTACTATCAACTTTACGCAAATTATCTTCATGAATTGAATTTTCGCAACCAATAAATTTTAGCCCATTACTACTTAATTTAATTTGTAAAATTCGATCTTTAATCTTCGAGCGAGTTGCAATTTGGTTAATTTTATCCATATCGTCACTAAAATTTATTAATTCAAAAATAAAATTAGTTGCTGAAGAAGAATTTAATAATGTGGGCGGATTTCCTAAATAAGATTTTATACCTACTGATTGCTCCAAAACTTCCATATTTTGATACGCAAATGATATTAGTAAATCACCTTTTGTTGCTGAATTAGCTTTAAAATGCTGTGTAATAGTTAATTTATCCAATAAAAATTTTAATTCTGGCAAATTAAAAGTAGTAGCAGATGTAGTTTGGATTTTTTGTAGCAAGTCATGTAAATCTAATTTATTTAAAATTGTTGAAATATTTATTGTTTGAGTTTGTTGATTATCCAATTGAACAATTTCTAACTCCCCACTATTAAGTATATAATCAGTTTTGGTGTGCGGGTGTTTAATCTTAATTACATTAACATAATCTGCATCTGGAGTTGCTAATAAAGAACCAAATGGTAATTGATTATTAATCAATAAATATAAAAAAACATATAACTCACTCCACTCACCTTTATTTAGTTTAAAATTATTACTTGGCTCTAACATTGCAGTTCTTTGCGTATTTTTTATTAAATATTGTTTTACTTGTTGTGCTACAAAATAGACAACGTCTGGACATACACTATTGCCTAATTGCTTCATTGCTTGAGTTCGAACTGGGTGTAAAATGAAATCATCAGGAAACCCCATCATTTTTTTACCCTCAATAGGACCTAAACGTTTAATTTCACCATCAACTAAATAAGCATCCCAATTTCTTCGATCATTAATATCTGAACCTCTACCCCCAACTCGTAAAGTGAAACCAATTTGTTTAGAACAATTTCCACCCCAAATATCTGACATGGTTTTAA
>JBDLTW010000032.1:0-15819 GCA_039805605.1 Pseudomonadota bacterium | reverse complement strand
AGATCCAGCTTGTTTGATCTTAGGTGACAATTTATACTATGGTAGTGGAATGACTAATTTATTAAAATCTGCGCAAACAGGCAATGGTGCAACTGTATTTGCTTATCAAGTAGCAGATCCTGAGCGTTATGGTGTTGTTGAATTTAATCAACAGCAACAGGCCATTAGTATTGAAGAAAAACCCTTACAACCTAAATCAAACTTTGCGGTAACTGGATTATATTTTTATGATGATAAAGTAGTTGAATATGCTAAACAAATTAAACCTTCAGTGCGTGGTGAATTAGAAATAACGGATCTTAATCAACTTTATTTAGATAAGCAACAATTAAATGTCGTAACAATGAAACGCGGATTTGCATGGCTAGATACAGGAACACATGATTCTTTATTAGAAGCATCTAATTTTATTCAAACTGTTGAACATCGTCAAGGAATTAAAATCGCTTGTTTAGAAGAGATTGCTTGGTTAAAAGGTTGGTTAACTAAACAGCATTTAATTGATAAAGTAGCCCAAATGGGTAAGTCAACTTATGCGGAATATTTAAGAAGATTGGTTAAATAATGAAATTTATTCCAAGCTCTATTCCTGAAGTGATTTTAATTCAACCTAAATTATTTGGCGATAGCCGTGGTTTTTTCGTTGAAAGTTATAAGCAATCAATATTTCATGCCCATGGTATCCGTGCTGAATTTGTACAAGATAATCATTCTAAGTCCTCTAAAGGGGTATTACGTGGCTTACACTATCAATTAAATCCACAAGCTCAAGGTAAATTAGTGCGTTGTATTCGTGGTGCAGTATTTGATGTTGCTGTTGATATTCGTATTGGTTCACCAACATTTGGTAAATCAGTTGCTTATGAGTTATCTGCAGAAAATCATGCTATGCTTTGGATACCAGCAGGATTTGCTCATGGTTTTGTAACTTTAGAAGATGATACAGAATTTGTATATAAAACTACTGCAGAATATGCACCTGATTTAGATCGTGGGATTTATTATAATGATCCACAAATTGCTATAAATTGGCCAGTTCTGCCTAATTTATTACTTTCTGATAAAGATCAGCACCAACCATTATTAGCGGATGCTGAAATTAATTTTTATTATTAAAAGCGAATACTTAATTATGACAAGCAAAACTTTATTAGTAACTGGTGGTGCAGGTTTTATCGGATCTGCGGTAATTCGCCAATTAATTCAGTATACTGACTATCAAGTAGTTAATATTGATAAACTAACTTATGCGGGTAATTTAGAATCATTAATAGAAATTAGCGATAATCCACGCTATTATTTTGAACATAGTGATATTTGTGATAAAACTGCCATGCAAAGAATTTTTCAACAGTATCAGCCAATTGGAATTTTACATTTAGCCGCTGAAAGTCATGTTGATCGCTCAATTGCTTCTGCAAATGAATTTATTCAAACCAATATTATTGGCAGTTATACTTTATTAGAAGTCGCACGTGAGTATTATGCTCAATTAGCCGATAAAGGTCAATTTAAATTTGTGCATATTTCAACTGATGAGGTTTTTGGTTCATTAGATGAAACAGGATATTTTAGCGAAACTACACCGTATGATCCACGCAGCCCTTATTCTGCTTCAAAAGCAAGTAGCGACTTATTGGTTAGAGCATGGTTTCATACTTATGGTTTACCGATTGTAATTACCAACTGCACCAATAATTATGGTCCATATCATTTTCCTGAAAAATTAATTCCCTTAGTAATTAATAATGCCTTGCAGGGTAAAGAATTACCTATTTATGGTAATGGTAGTAATATTAGAGATTGGTTATATGTTGATGATCATGCTCGAGGTATTATTTTAGCTTTTGAACAAGGTAAAGTTGGTGAAAGTTATTGTATTGGTGGACATAATGAACGAACTAATTTACAAGTGGTTGAAACTATTTGTCAAATTTTAGATGAGTTAGCGCCTAAAGCAGATCACAGTTCTTATTTAACTCAAATTAGTTATGTAACTGATCGAGCTGGTCATGATTTTCGTTATGCGATGGATCCAACAAAAATTCAACAACAATTAGCTTGGCAACCACAAGAAAATTTTAATAGTGGTATTCGTAAAACTGTACAATGGTATTTGGACAATCAAGAATGGGTGCAACGGGTAATCAGTGGTGAATATCAGCAATGGATTGAGCAAAATTATATGGAGCGTAATTAATGCGCAAAATTATCATCTTGGGTAGCAATGGTCAATTGGGGAGTGATTTAGTTAAATTATTAAATTCGAAGTCTAATTATCGGGTAATTAGTTTAACTCGTAATGATATAGATGCTAGTAGTTTTGATATTATGCAACAATTAGCTAACTATCAAGATGCCGATTATATTATTAACTGTATTGCTATTACTAATGTTGATGGATGTGAAATTAACCCTCAAGCTACTTTTGTAGTAAATAGTGGTTTTGCGACGCAATTAGCTCAGTTTTGTGGTCAATATCAAATTAAGCTTATTCATATTTCTACTGATTATGTGTTTGCAGGTGATCAATATAAATTTTATACTGAATTAGATCAAGCCAAACCATTAAATGTTTATGGTTTGTCTAAATACTTAGCTGAATTGGCTATTCAACAATTTGCTCCTAAACATTTTATTCTACGGGTATCTTCATTGTTTGGTAAAGCTGGAGCTTCTGGTAAAGGTGGAAATTTTGTAACGACAATGTTACGTTTGGCACAGGAAAAATCTAGTTGGCAAGTTATCAGTGATCAAGTTATGTGTCCAACGCATACTTTAGATGTTGCACGTGCCATTAATTGTTTAATTGAGTTAGACTATCCAGAATATGGAATTTTTCATTGTGTTAGTAAGAACTCATCTAGTTGGTTGGAGTTTGCCCAAGAAATTTTACGTCAAAATGGTAATGATCCACAAAAAATTTTACCAATTAGTTATAGTGAATATAAATTTAAAGCTTTACGCCCTCAATATAGCGCATTAGCCACAGGTAAATTAGCGCAGATTTATCAAATGCCTAATTATCAAGATGCATTAAGTGAGTATTTAGCTTTAATTAAGTAGATTAATTTTTAGAAAAATGGAGTAAAGAAAATGCATAATCGTATTATCTCGGTAGTTGGTTTAGGTTATGTCGGATTACCCGCAGCGGTTGCCTTTGGTAAGCAACAACGCTGTATTGGTTTTGATATTAATCCGCAACGGATATTAGAATTAAAACAGGGCATTGATCGTACTGAAGAAACTACTAAAGAAGATTTAGCCACCGCAGATATTTTATATACTTGTGATCTTAAAGATCTAAGTTTGGCTGATTTTCATATTGTGGCAGTTCCGACACCTGTTGATGATGCTCATGTTCCTGATTTGACTCCTGTAGAAAAAGCTTCAGCAACGGTTGGTAAAGCCTTAAAAAAAGGAGATATTGTTGTCTATGAATCAACGGTATACCCTGGGGTAACAGAGGAAATTTGTGTTCCCATTTTGGAGCGTGAATCAGGTTTACGTTGTGGTGAAGATTTTACTGTAGGTTTTTCACCTGAGCGAATTAATCCTGGTGATAAAGAGCGTAGTTTTACAACAATTCATAAAATTGTTTCAGGTCAAGATCAAGTAACCTTGGATATTGTTGCCAAAGTTTATGAATCTGTAGTTATTGCTGGTGTGCATAAGGCTAGTTCAATCAAAGTTGCTGAAGCTGCTAAAGTTATTGAAAACGCACAACGTGATTTAAATATTGCTTTTATGAATGAATTAGCTGTAATTTTTGATCGTATGGGAATTGATACCGAGGAAGTATTACAAGCTGCGGGAACTAAATGGAATTTTTTACCATTTAGACCAGGTTTAGTTGGTGGTCATTGTATTGGTGTTGACCCATATTATTTAACCTATCGTGCTGAACAAATTGGTTATATCCCACAAGTTATTTTAGCAGGTCGCCGAATTAATGATAATATGGGGCGTTATGTTGCACGTAAAGGGATTAAATTATTATTAAAACATGGTTTAGAAATTAATAAATTACACAGTGCAGTACTTGGTTTTACTTTTAAAGAAGATTGTCCAGATGTACGTAATACTAAAGTGATTGATATTATTAATGAATTAAAAGATTATAATGCACAAGTTTATTGTTGCGACCCAGTTGCTGATGCTACTGATGCTAAACATGAGTATAATATTGAATTTAACCAATTCAGTGATATTCCTCAAGTTCCATTGTTAATTGTTGCGGTTGCACATAGTCAGTTTAAACAATTATCATTAGATGAGCTATTAGCTAAGGTGACACCTGGTGGAATAATTCTTGATGTAAAATCAATTTTACCTAAAGAAGAAATTCGTCAGCGTGGTTATATTTTATGGCGCTTATAATAAAAACTACTATACCATTAGTTTTTATGGTAAAATCACGCCTTAACTAAAATTGGTCGCGATTTTAGTTAGAACATATTTATTAAATTAAAAAAGGATTTTTTATGTCATTCAAATTAGTTGCTGATGCTCGTAACGAGCAAGGTAGAGGTGCGAGCCGCCGCCTGCGTCATGCTGGTAAAGTTCCAGCTATTGTTTATGGTGCAGACAGCGAAGCTTTAGCGATTACTCTAGATCATAATACTGTATATTATGCGTTAAAAAAAGAAGCGTTTCATACGTCAATTTTAACTTTAGAATTAAATGGTAAAGTAGAACAAGTTGTATTACGTGATTTCCAATTACATCCATTTAAACAATTAGTATTACATGTTGATTTACAACGTGTATCAGCAACGGAAGAAATTCATATGAGCATTCCGTTACATTTCTTAAATGAAGAAATTTCACCAGCAGTTAAAGCTCAAGGTGCGCATATTACTCATGTTGCTACAGAAGTTGAAGTTCGTGCTTTGGCAAATAATTTACCTCAATTCATTGAAGTTGATTTAGCCAATTTAAAAGCTGGTCAAACAGTACATTTATCAGATTTAGCTTTACCACAAGGTGTTAAATTAGAAAAATTATTACGTGGCGATGACGCAGTAATTTTAATTGCTGCTGGTATTGCTGAAGTTGCTGATGCAGAAATTATTTCTCCTGCTGATGTTCCAGCAGCTAAAGGATCAGCTGAATAATTAACGAATAATTATCGTCAAATATTCATGTAAACCTCCCATTATTTGGGAGGTTTTGTAATAGACTATTATTATATTAGAGGGCAAATGATGATTAAATTAATTGTGGGATTAGGTAATCCAGGTAAAGAATATAGTGAAACTCGGCATAATGCTGGGTTTTGGTTTGTTGATAGCCTAGTAAATAAATTAGGCGGTAGTTTTGTTAGCGAGGCTAAATATTTTGCTAGTTTAGCCAAATTAAAAGTAGCCAATCGCGAATTGTTTATTTTAAAACCACAGACTTATATGAATTTGTCGGGTAAATCTGTACAAGCATTAGCTAATTTTTATAAAATTTTGCCTGAAGAAATCTTAGTGGCTCATGATGAATTAGATTTACCAACATCTGCTATTAAATTAAAATTTGCTGGTGGTAATGGTGGGCATAATGGTTTAAAAGATATTGATCGAGTAATTGGTAAAAATTATTGGCGTTTACGTATTGGAATTGGTCATCCCGGTGATGCAAGTAAAGTTGCCAGTTATGTGTTGAATAATCCTAAACTTGATGATAGAATTGATATTTTAGCTAATTTGGATCGAGTTTTAGCGATTAGTGATTATATTATTAATGCGGATTTTGCTAATGCTCAGAAAATTTTACATACTAAATAATAAATAAGTTGGGAAATTTAACTTGTGTTTAGTGTATTTGTGATAACATATTGTTTTAATGTTGTTTATTTGTGTAATAAAATGTTATAATATCGCCATTATGCTAAATTTAATTTTATATTATTGCTAGTCAAGATAATTAAGCAAGTGATAGAATTAGCCAATTTGGCATTTGTTTTTTGAATAGTGAGATGAGGTTAAAAAGTATTTGTTAAATGCTTAGTCAGAAAGGCAGTTAATTAAATGAAGAAATTTTTATTAATATTATTTGCTACACTATGTTGTGCTGGTAGCTCATTTGCTAGTGATGGTGCTACTATAAATTTTTATAATAAAACCAAATCAACTATATATTTAAAACACTATTATACTAAAAATTCTAATCATTGTCGTGACACGTTTCATGATCCAGTCAAAGTTGAATCACATACTATATATAATTTTATTGTTAATAATACCATTGATAGTCTACATTATTGTCATATGCTGTTGCTAGGTTATACTGATATAAATTTTGCTGAATCAAATATTGCAATAAGAGAAAATTTTAGTGTTAAATTTTCTAGTTCTGGTGATTATATAAAATCACATGATACTCGACCTAAAGAATGTGGATTAGGTATGACTTGCTCAACTACTTTAGCTAAATCAAAACATTCAATGGAGATTACAGCGACTAATGAAGCTAATCAATATGCTCATTTAGTATTTAACAATACAACTAATTATAATTATTATGTAAATTTTGAGCGAAAGAGTGGTTATTGTTCTGATAGCCTGAATAATGCGTGGTCTTACGTTGAATCAGGAAAAATTAAAACTGATTATATTACTAACACACATAAGAAAAAATGTCCTTATCTAGAAAAAGCGTGTGCATATAAAGAAAAAATCTGCTGGTATAAAGTAAGTGTTACTAAGGATCTTAAAGGTAAAGAATTAGTTTGCAGTTCAATAGTAGGAATATATGTTGACATATATGATCATACGATTATAAAACGTAAAGGTGGAAATTGTACTACACTTATTAGCTATAATAAGTGGTTAGCTAATATTATGCCAGATGTTTATATACCTTTAGATAAAAATTATTAAGCAATGTTGATTGTTTAGCTTATGATTTCAGATGTAACTGATGTGTTTTTATTTTTAATAGGAAGTTATAAATGAAAAATTTTTTATTAGCAAATTTACTTATATTATCACCGCTATCTTATGCATTTACATATGCATCTATTGATAATCTTGGTAGTGAATCTCCTGTTTATGCACAATTTTTTTGGCGAGATAAATCAGGGTGTAATGACACCATAGATAGCTCATTATTCAGAATTGGCATTGGCGAAAGTGTAGTAGATCAAATCTATGCTAATGCTCCATATCAGGGTGAGAATAGTTATTATTGTAATGCAACAATGAATATTTATTCTGATGTTGCTGGTGAAAATTTATTGGCTCAAGAAGATTTGGTTTGGCATGTTTATAGTAATGACGGCGGTAATTCTTTTGAAATAGAATTACACTCACATGATATACCACCACGGGTATGTGCTGATGGTTATGACTGTATAGCTAATGCTACTGATGGTAAGCAATCCTTTAATTTACAAATAACTAAATATAATAAAATATCATTTTATAATGGTGCGCCTTATCCCGTATATGCAACTTTTTACCCTGGTGGATATTGTAATCAAACACTTAGCAGTAATTCAGTTTATACAATTGAAGCAAAGAGTGAACAAGCATTAACCAATATAATATATCATACGCAGCCATACAAAATCTGCAATGTTCAAATTGAGATAAATCAAGATAAACAAGGAAGTCAGCCATTATGTAATATTTATGTAAATGCTACAGGTAGTAATTTGCAAAATTTAAAAACATATAGTTGGCCTAATACGAATGGATATTGTAATAGTTTGTTCCTTAATGATAAGCATGATTTTGCTAATATTCATTTTTATGGAAATAGCTAAAACTACAGAAAATTAATTGGAAGTTATTCTTTTAATTTAACAAAATTAAATAATAAAAAACCTTTGCTATAACAGCAAAGGTTTTTGCTATTTCATGTAATGCACAAAATAACAGTTGCAATCCCGTTAAGTCGGGATAATTTGTTTAAACTTGTATATTTATATGTTATTAATGCATCAATTATTGGTTGCAATCCCGTTAAGTCGGGATAATTTGTTTAAACCCTTCCACGGCGAAAATCTTCAATCAAATCAGTATGCCAATTTACAACACTTTACTGTTGCAAATATTATGACCGTACAAAACCTTTGTAAGGTACTGATCTGAGTTTTTAGACCTGCTTGTGAAAGAACTAAACTAAGACCAAATTATACACTAATTTTACCAAAAAATGTAATTTTTTTAACAGTATTTTTAGATTAATTATGAATATTTTTTTATTGCAATATTGCAAATCGTGTTTATTTAACATAATCTATCTATAATAATGCTCTGTTGCAGATGATACTAAAGGAACATTGCAAATGGAGAAAAACACTGTTTATATCGATAAAGCCAATAGCAGTCTCAAATATGAACGTAATAATTTACGTATTGAGGTTGACGGTAAACTAGTTAGACGCATACCACTTGATTTTATTGATAGCATAATTATTTATGGCAATAGTGAATTACATGCTTCGATTATTCATCATTGCACAGAGCATGATATTAGCATTATTTTTTGTAAAGCCAATTCTGAAGAGATGCAAATGTTATTACCTAAATCACATGGTGATGTTGCCTTAAAACTTAAGCAGTTTACTCTTTATTTAGATCCAATGGCTAGACTTAATTTAGCTAAATTAATTGTACAAAACAAAGCTACAGCCCAAATTAATTTATTGCAAAAATTAGCATCTAATTGTGAAGTCATTCATGAAATGCAATTACATAATAATAAATTAATATCTGCTAATAGTTTGGCTGAAGTTATGGGATTTGAAGGAGTAATTGCACGGTTATATTTTTCACAATTTACTCAATTATTTAATTCACGGTGGGGTTTTACTGCTCGTAATAAATATCCTGCTTTAGATCCTGTAAATATCGTGTTATCATTTTTTTATGTAATACTAACTAAGCAATGTAGTACACTTGCTTATGCCAAAGGTTTAGATCCCAAAATTGGTTTTTTACATGAAACTCGTTATGGACGTGATTCATTAGCTTGTGATTTAGTTGAAGCTATTCGTTGTGTCGCTGATGAATTAACTTATGAATTATTTGTTAATGAATGTTTTAATATTGAAGATTTCAATTATGATGCGGATAAATGCACAATCAATAAAAATGGTCGTGCAAAAATATTTTCTCAAATTGGGCAAATTAAATCTAAAGTACGTAAACTTTTAAATGAAAATTTAACTTTATTAGGGTTACATTGATGCCTTATTTAATTTGTTATGATATTAGAGATAATAAGCGTTTAACCAAAGTGCGTAATATTTTGATTAATCATTGTTACTTAGTTCAAAAAAGTGTTTTTTTCTGTAATAGTGAATTAATCAAACATAAGGTAATTAGTGAAATTTTGAAAATCATACAAATAAAAACAGATGATTTAAGGTGTTATCAAATTGATAGATTTAAGATTAATACAATAATTTAAATTGATTATAACTAAGTTGAAATTTAGGATTAAACTTGCATATAATGGGTAATATTCGATTCCGTGTCATGGTGCTGAATGACAAATTAAATAATCTAGTTAGCTGATAGAGTTATAATATAATATTGAGAAAGCATAAGATGACAACATATTTTATTACCCGCCATAGTGGGGCAATTGAATGGGCAAAACAACAAAATTTAAGTGTAGATATTTTCTTAGAGCATATTACTTCAGGACTATTTCAACAGGGTGATTGCGTAATTGGCACACTACCAATTAACCTTATTTATGAGCTTCAAAATAAGGGCGTTACGGTTCTCTCTTTAATACTGGATTTGCCTCGTGAATTAAGAGGTCAAGAATTAACTTTACAACAGTTAATTACATGTGAAACTAGAGTTGTAAATTATTTGGTAACGTTAGCAAATTAGTTAAAAAATTCCATTTAACTTATGATATAATTCTATTTATTTTTAATAGGCACTCTATTTATGAACCAAGACATCATAACTAACAATTGCTATTGTGCAATTAAAATTATTACCGATGAGCTTAATAGCCTAATTAAGTGGTGCGGTGGTAGTACTGATATAATTGATAAAATAGCTAATATTAACTCTAATTTATTTAATTTTAATCAAGATAAATTTGACCAAGCTATCAAGAGAACTAATAACCTATTGGCAATTACTTCTTTTGGCGATTATGAACGTGCTAAACCAATATTAGCTCAAGTAAATACTCAAAAATCAGATGCATTATTACCTATTGGTCTATTAAATGCAAAACATATTCATCCACAACAATCAACAGTACAATTAACCGATAACGATAAACAACAACTAGCTAAAGATATAAATATTGCTTTACAAAAAATACAAGCTTCAGATTATTCTAACTTAAATTTACTTGCCGATCATTTAGATTCTTTGTTTACAATAGTTGCTCATGCAGTTAGTTTAAAGCAAACTAAGCAAATAAGTTTATGTGATTTAATTAAGAGTAAAGTAGCTTTAGCAACTGCACTATATGCAGGAGATGGAGAAAAGTTATTGATTATTCAGGGTGATTTTTATGGTATTCAAGACTATATTTTCACCGAAGGAAGTAAAGCCAATAAAGGAGCAGCTAAGTTATTACGTGGGCGTTCGTTCATGGTTTCGTTATATACTGAATTAGTTGCTTTAAAAGTTTTACAGGAGTGTAATTTACCTGCAACAGCTCAAGTTATGAATGCAGCTGGTAAGTTTATGATTGTTGCACCAAATACCGAGTTAGTTAAAAATGCAATTAAAACAATTAAACAGGAAGTTGCACAATGGTTCTGGAGTAATACTTACGCAGTTAATGGCTTTGGAATTGCAACTAAAGAAACAATTTTAGATGATTTAAAAACTGGTGAAGCCTTTACTCAATTTATTAAATCCTTGTTTGCTAATTTAGAAGAAGAAAAAGCACATAAATTTGCTGATTTCTTAGTTAATCCTGTTCATCAAGTTGATTATTCTAAAGGTGTTTGTAAATATAATAGTTATTTAGCTGCACTAAGCAAAGAAAATCCTGCTGATGATAAGACTGGTATATCAGAACTTAGCCAACAACAAATTGATATTGGAGAATGCTTAGTTAAGCACACGCAAATTGTTATTAGTAATAGTGAGTTAATTAAAAATAAAGATAATAATCAAGCAGTTATTAAAGATTTTTTAGGGTTACAAGTTACTTTTATTAATCGAGATAATGATACTCTATTAGCCAAATCAGAACAAATTTTGCGCTTGTGGGATTATTCCTTAGCTAATATACAAGATGGTAGCTTATGGAATGGCTGTGCTCGTCGTTATATCAATGGTTATGTGGCAAAAATAACTTCAACTACGCTAACTGAACAGGAAACTAGCGATAAATACAAAGTTATTGGATTGGATGATCGAGTTAATCAATATCAAATTGATACAATTAAACCATGGGATTATTTAGCCTGTGATGATAAATGCCCTGATTTAAATGATAAAAATCAATTTATTGGACAACGAGCTTTAGCGGTATTAAAAGGTGATGTAGATAACTTAGGGGCAATTTTCCAACAGGGCATTACAGATAATAATTTTGCGTCAATGATTAGTTTATCCCGTCAGATTAATAATTTTTTTGCAGTGTATTTACCATATCTATGTGCCACCAAATACCCTAATGCTTATACTGTATTTGCAGGTGGTGATGATTTCTTCTTAGTTGGTAGCTGGAAAACTATTATGGAATTAGCGAATACTATGGCAATTGAATTTGCAAACTACACAGCCAATAAAGAAGTTCATTTTTCTGCTGGTATAGTTATGTTTAATGATAGAATGCCAATTAAAACTTTAGCCGAAGTTGCCGAACATAATCTTGAACAAGCTAAAGGCTCGGGTAAGAATGCAGTTAATATTTTTGATGTTTCTTGTACTTGGAAAGAGTATAATGATTTATTAGATAAGAGTTCCCAAATTACTAATTTTAACACGCAATTAAGTACTAGTTACATTTATGGTATGCTAGAATTATGCGATATGGCAGCCATTAGTGATAAAGACCCAAGTCAAGCAATTTGGCATAGCTATTTTACTTATCGTACTCATCGCCTCTATGCAAATAACGATGAACAGAAACTAAATAAAGTAGCAGAAAATTTAGCTTTATTATTTGGTGAGAATATTAAACAATATACTAATAAATTTAAAATTTCCTTAACACATTATTTGTATCAACAAAGAATTTAATAAATAACAGGAGTGATAATTATGTCATTAATTTTTGGAATAACAGTAAATTTAGATAAACCTGATCGAGATTTATTTAGTGCCTCAGCAGAGAAATTTGCAAAAAAATTTGATGAAACAGGCGTAACCATTGATAACAATGGTAGTTCAAAAAAAGATAAAAATAAAAATACTCGCACACAACTTCGTGGATTTTATGATGAGATTGTTACGTGGAATGATAAAATTGGTAGTAATGATGAAAAATATCAAGCAAATGAACCCTTAATTAGAATGTTTTTAGCTAAAGTTGCTTATAGCTTAGGGCGTGGGCATATTTCATCGGAAGTTAACCAGTTTATGGTTGAATGTTTTAAGCAAATTAATTCGGCAAAGAGTTTAAATAACTTTAGATTACTGTTTGAGTCTATTATGGGCTATTATGTACAACATCGTAAATAATATTTTGAAAGTTTACAATCATGCAATTAAAATCAATTGAAAAAATAACAGGTAAGATTATTATTAAATCAGGTCTTCGTATTGGTGGTAGTGGTAATGGTATGCGTATTGGTGGCGTAGATGCGCCGATTATTCGCAATCCAAGCAATGACAAACCTTACATACCTGGTAGTAGTTTAAAAGGTAAAATTCGTTGTTTATTAGAGCAATTATCTGGTTTATCCAAAGATGGTAATCCATTAAGCTTAAGTCAAGTTAGCCATGATAAATTTGCTACCGCAATTGTTAAAATTTTTGGTCAGTCTTCTGGTGATAAAGAAGTTGGGCAACCTACTCGAGTAAGTTTTTTTGATTGCGATTTTAACCCAGAATGGTTAGCACAAACTGAAAAAGATCACAAATCAATTACTGAAGAAAAAACAGAAGTTGCAATTAATCGTTTGAGTGGTATAGCACAATCATCAGGACCTCGTCAAATGGAACGTGTGGTTGCTGGTGCGGAATTTGATTTTACCGTTACCTTAAAAATTTATGATAATGATGATAAACAATATTTATTAAATCGTCTATTCCAAGGTATGAAATTACTCGAGTTAGACAGTTTAGGTTCAAGTGGTTCACGTGGTTATGGTAAAATAAAATTTGCTTTATCTAATCCTGAACATCAACAAATTCTTGATCAATTTGAAGAAAATTTAAATACTGTTTTTGTTGTATAAGTAGGTAAACTATGTTACTTTATAAAGTTGTGGTTGAAACTACTAGTCACTTTGTAACTCCACTAAAAGGAGATACTCTATTTGGACATTTCTGTTGGGCATATCGGGAACGCCATGGTAAATCACAATTAGAACAAGTGCTGTTAGCTGGTTATACTAATAATCAACCTAAAATTATATTTTCTGATGCATATAACCATGATTATCTATTCTTACCTAAATATATTTATGATCGTTTTGGTTTTAGTTATGATGCAACTAAACGTAAAGAAATTAAAGCTAGAAAATATTTACCTTTAACTACTTTATTAAATCCAAAAATGTCATTAAAAAAAATTTGGCAAAATACAGTTGAGCAATCAGCCCAAGATAGTGCTTGTAATGCTAAAGAAGCTCAAATTGCTACTTTAATTAATTTTGCACAAACCCATAATACGATTAATCGAGTACTTGGTACAACTTCATCGGGAATTTTTGCACCATATAATACAGAAGTTTTTACCTATAAAAGATTTATGCCATTAAATGATAAAAATTATAATAAACAGGATAATAATTTACCTATTAAATTAGATATTTATATCATGTTAAATGAAGATTTTTTTCAGCAACTTGGGCAAAATAGTTTAGTTGAATTAATTAATGACATTGGTACACATGGCTTTGGTGCTGATGCTTCAATTGGTAAAGGTAAATTTACTCTTAGTGAAATCAAGCCAATTGATTTAAATTATTCTGGAGTTAAATCAGGGTTTACCTTAGCTCCAGCAATAATTGATGCAACTCAAGATAAAATTACTGATCAATTTTATGATGTATTTACTCGTTTTGGTCGGCATGGTAATATTATGGCGCATAGTCAACAAGTGTTTAAGCAACCCGTAACTATGATGAATAGTAATGCGTTTATTTTATTTCAAGATCAGGCACAACCATTTATTGGTAATGGTCTAATTAATAGCCAGTGCAGTATAAATAATGAAACACATATCGGATATGTACAAGCTTATTCGATGATTATTCCTTTAGCTGTAGATTAGGAGTTTAAGTATGTTTGAAGCAATTAATCTTAAATTAACTACGATTACTCCTATACATATTGGTAGTGGTAGTTTATTTGAGGATTATCGATTTATTATTGATAATAAGCAATTAAAATATTTTAGTGAAATGTCAATTGCGCAGTTAATTAACGATAATCCTGATAAAGTCGATGTTTTCAGTGAGAATATTCAAAGTAGTATTAAGCATCTTATTCGAAACCACAAAGCTAAGTTAACGCCAGAGTTTAGCATAGATAGTGGTAGTGTTACTGATACTAAAGATATTAAACGTAATATATGGGATCATTTGACTAATAAAGCGTATATTCCAGGTACTTCATTAAAAGGTGCAATTCGTACTGCTTTAGATAGCCCAAAGGTTGCCGAAATTTCAGCTACAGATAATCCATTTAAATGGTTAAAAATTTCTGATTGTTTTTCTGTTCAAGATCACATTAGTCAGATTGGTTATTTTCTAGGTTATAAAGAAACTAAAGAGATAAATACTCGAGGTAAGGGACAATTTGAAACATGGAGCTATGATACGCCTTCTAGAAACCGCATTAATAGTTTAGATTTTATCAGATCTGGAATAGAATTTAATCTAGCAGTGTCTATCCATAAGAAATTTGCTGAGCAAGTTAGAGGCATCAATAATTTTGCGAATTTATGTGAAAAAATTAATCAATATTATTTGCCTAAATTTGCAGAAATGGTGCACCGATTATCAATTGCCACCTTAAACCGTAATAAATTAATTAATGATAAATATACTCAATATTATCAGCATATATTAGATAAAATTCAAAGTTCACCAACTCAATATTGTGTTATTCATATTGGTTGGCATTCTGAACAACTACATCATTTATTTAGCGAGTTGAATAAGCAAGATATTTCTCGACCAGATAAAAATAAGCATGGACATTATGCTAAAGATCGTAGCGTGGTACAATGGTTAGCTTCAGCAAAATATACTAATGCCAACAGTAAACCAGATGACTTGCAACCGATTGGCTGGATTATTTTATCCGTTGATAGTTTAACTGATGTTATTGGTACAACTAATAATACAACCAATCAAGCGCAACAACGCATTGATGGGCAATTATCTGCTGAAAATATTGCTAAATTTACTCAAGATGGTAGTTTTGAAAAATTAAATAAATTACTCAACTTAGCAAAAGTTAATAATCTAGTTTTTACCGTAGAAGCTAAAAACCATTATTTATTTAAACCAATTGAAGGACTAATTGTTGAGTTATTTACTCGCAAAATAATTAGTGATTCATGGCGTAAAAAAATAATTACCTTTAATTCTCTACAAGATTTAGAGTACGTACAACAATTATTAACAACTAAAGCATAATCATAGTTAGTAAAAATGGTGATGAATCTTGTTTATTGCCATTTGGTTGGGTATTATGTGAATTAAAAAATAAT
>JBDLTW010000031.1:0-8959 GCA_039805605.1 Pseudomonadota bacterium | reverse complement strand
ATGGTATGAAAAACATGTATGAAGACATGCAAAATGGTTATATTAGCATGACTGATGAAACACAATTTACAGTAGGTAAAAACTTGGCGGCTACAGCTGGAGCTGTGGTATTCAAGAATGAATTAATTGAGCTAATTCAATATAAATCAAATGCGCCTAAAGTTTATGAAGTTCCTTTATTAATTGTTCCTCCATGTATTAACAAATACTATATCCTTGATTTACAGGAAAATAATTCAATGGTTAAATTCTTAACTGAACAAGGTTATAATGTATTTTTAGTATCATGGAAATCAGCTGATAGTTCAATTAAACACTTCCGTTGGGAAGAATATGCTAATTTAGGTGTGATCAGTGCCTTAGATGTGGTACGTAAAATTACTAATCAAGAAAAAGTTAATACATTGGGTTATTGTGTTGGTGGTATAATTTTAACAACAGCTGCGATTTTATTAAAAAAACGTGGATGTGAGTGGATTAATAGCATGGGACATATGACTACCATGTTAGATCATAGTGAACCAGGTGAAATTAAAGCCTTTTTAGATCGTGATTTACTAAAACTGCGGGAAGCTAAGCGTAATTCAGGTGGGGTAATGTCAGGACGAATTATTTCTCAAACATTTTCGTCTTTACGCGCTAATGAGTTAATATGGAATTATTGGGTTAATAATTATTTATTAGGCAAAACTCCTCAAAAATTTGATTTATTATATTGGAATAATGATACAGTTGATTTACCAATTCCTATGCATTCATTTTTAATGGAACGTTTATATTTAGATAATGCGTTAGTAAAAAATGAGTTAGTTATTGATGGTTGTCCAATGGATTTAAGTGTTATTGACTATCCAGTGTATTTATTCGCAGCACAAAAAGATCATATTGTACCATGGGTTTCAGCATATAAATCAACTGGGTACTTAAAAAATGCCCAAGTAAGATTTGTATTAGGTGCTTCTGGGCATACAGCTGGAGTAGTTAATCCAGTTACTACCGACAAACGTAATTATTGGGTAAACGATCAATTGGTTGAGGATTCAACGTCGTGGTTTAAAAATGCTACTGAAATGCCTGGTAGCTGGTGGAAGGATTTAAATCAATGGTATGGTGACTTATCTGGTAAAAAAATTACTACACCTAAAACTTTAGGTAATGCAGAATTTACACCTCAGGTAGATGCTCCAGGTGAATATGTTTGCGCTAAAGCTTTAACCATTATTGAAGCAGAAACAATCTAAATTTATTTTTATCATATAGGAGAAAAGTATGACTAATGTAGTAGTTGTAGCCGCAAAACGTACGGCAGTAGGTAATTTTAATGGTAGTTTAGCTAAAATTCCTGCTGCTGAATTAGGTAGTATTGTTATTAAAGCATTATTAGAAGAAACAGGTGTTAAACCTGAACAAATTTCAGAAGTTATTTTGGGACAAGTATTACAAGCTGGAGCTGGACAAAATCCTGCACGTCAAGCAGTAATTAAAGCTGGTTTACCTAACGATGTTCCAGCCCTAACGATTAACCAAGTTTGTGGTTCGGGATTAAAAGCAGTAGATTTAGCTACTCAAGCAATTCGTTGTGGCGATGCTGAAATTGTAATTGCTGGTGGTCAAGAAAATATGTCATTAGCGCCACATTTTATTGCTGGTATGCGTGATGGGTTTAAAATGGGTAATGCTAGTTTAGTTGATTCAATGGTTGCAGATGCTTTAACTGATGTATATAACAAAGTTCATATGGGAATTACGGCAGAAAACATTGCGGCTAAATTATCGATTACACGTGAAGAACAAGATGAGTTTGCGGCTAGTTCACAAAATAAGGCTGAAGCGGCTCAAGCTGCTGGTAAATTTTCTAGTCAAATTGTACCAGTAGTTATCCCTCAGCGTAAAGGTGATCCAGTTGTTTTTGCCCATGACGAATTTATTAAGGCTGGGGTAAGTGCTACGAATTTAGCTAAATTAAAACCTGCATTTATTAAAGAAAATGGCACTGTAACGGCAGGAAATGCTTCTGGCTTAAATGATGGCGCAGCCGCAGTTATGTTAATGAGTGAAACTAAGGCTCAAGAATTAGGTTTAACACCATTAGCCTATATTGTCGCAGGTGCTTCTGCTGGTTTAGATCCTAAAATTATGGGGTTAGGTCCAGTTTATGCGACTAAAAAAGTTTTAGCCAAAGCTGGTTGGGAATTAGCTGATCTAGATTTAGTTGAAGCAAATGAGGCTTTTGCTGCTCAAGCCTTAGGCGTAAATAAAGAATTAGCTTGGGATACTAGTAAAGTAAATGTCAATGGTGGTGCTATTGCTATTGGTCATCCATTAGGTGCTTCTGGGTGTCGAATTTTTGTTGATTTACTGCATGAAATGCACCGTCGTGATGCCAAAAAAGGTTTAGCAACATTATGTATTGGTGGTGGTATGGGTGTTGCTTTGGCAGTGGAACGTAAATAAAGGAGTAAAAGATGGCATATGTAATTAGCGAATCTTGTATTAAATGTAAACATACTGATTGTGTCGATGTTTGCCCAGTAGATTGTTTTCGCGAAGGTCCTAATTTTTTAGTAATTGATCCTGAAGAGTGTATTGATTGCACTTTATGCGTTGCTGAATGTCCTGTTGATGCAATTTATCCTGAAGATGAATTACCCGAAGGACAAGAACATTTTATTGCTTTAAATGCAGAACTAGCAAAGCATCCTAATTGGAAACCGATTACGGCAAAAAAACCAGCACCAGCTGATGCTGATGAGTGGGCGCCAATAAAAGATAAGTTTCATTTATTAGATCGCAATGGTGCCTAGTCTGCTACTTTGTTTAAAATAATATTAATTAAGCCTTCTGTAATATTCAGAAGGCTTTTAAACTATTTACGGTTAAATGGCAACATCGCTGTGCCTGAAATTGTAGAAGCCAATGGCTTTACTTCCTGAGGAACAACAGTAAACTCCCAATGATAATCAGGATCTGAGTCTAATTGACGTAGACTATAACTATTGTTTACTGGATCATATTTACCAATTAACTCAATATTAGTTACATAAGCACCAAATAAGAAATACATTGAACCTGTAATAGTATTATCAGGTTTGACTTTAAACTCTAATTGATCAAATGATACCCAGATTTGTGATGATGTGTCTGGATTATACACAATATTATCTGCTAAACTTTGGGTGAATTGCTTACCATTGGTTGATAAATTTCCTTTTATTTCTAAAAATCCAGATTCTTCATGTATTCCATTAAAGTTAGTATATATGCTATACAAACTAACGTTAAAACCAAGTCCTTGTTGTTTATTACTTAAATTTTTTGGTGCAATTTTGATTAGATTAGTTTGATTACTTAATCCGCTAGATGCATAATTATAATTTAAATTTGTAGCTTGTGCTAAACTAGCAACAAATATAGAAGAAAGTATTAAAATTTTTTTTATAGAAATCCTTTAAGCTTATGGTACATTAGAATTAATCACGTTCTTAAACATTTTACCATTATAATCATATTATGATGCTTGTTTAAGAGTAGAATTATATCCTAGATCAGAATTTATTACTATCAACAAAAATGTTGATAGTAATAAATTTATGTTAATTTGGAAGTTGCATAGATTGATGATTGTAAAAATCCTAAAGAATTTATCTACCATGTCGTGAAACCTCTCAGGGATATAAGAGGTTAAGCCAAGATAGCTATTTTGGTATTTTTTGTTGGTAAAATGTGTAAATCGCTTACTTTTATGGTTGTATTTTTCATAAGTCAATGTAATATAGGTATCATGATTAAATCAAGTAAAACAAAACAAATAACGCAAATACAAATTTAGATTAATTGTAGCCAACAGCGAGAGCATCAACTAACTAAAAAAGTTGGTGTATGTCGATTTGATTAAAATAATGATTTAGTCTCGGTAAAACAATACCGTACAATGGTGCAATAGCTATAATCAGCCCATAGTGGTTAATACAAATCAGCTAATTGGTATTTTGGTGTAGCTCTAAAACCATCATCGCAAGTGATACCAAACCTATAATATCAAGGAAGCAAATAATCAGTAATCAGCTTGAGAGCATCAATCCATTACTCAATTATCAAGCTAAATTAGCTAAGTTACAAAAAGGCTTAGCTAGTGCCGTAACTGGAACAAACAAAATAAGAACAGCAAATTGCATAGCAAAATAGCTAATATCAGAAATTACTTTATTCACAAAGTAATTATGGCAATAAGTAAAGGCTATGCATATGTATTAGTTGAAGCACTCAATATAAAAAACATGAGTAAATCAGCCAAAGGTAATGCTACTAAACATGATAAAATGGTAAAACAAAAATCATGATTAAATAAATCAATCTTAGATCATGGGGAATATTTAAACAATTTATTGCCTATAAGTCAAATATAAGTATAGTACAGAATTAATTGAAGTAAATCTACAATATACTTCACAAAAATGTTCAAATTGTGGTCACATACATGCAGATAATCGTAAAAAATAAGCAAATTTTAAATGTGTAAGGTGTCAACTATCAATGAATGCAGATGTAAATGCGAGTCTAAATATTTACCGTATTAGCCTGTGGAGCAGATGAAATGCCAAGCATTCAAAACAACGCTACTCTGAAGTGGCGATCCGCGCCCTTTAGGGCGAGGATGATGGATTACTAACGTACTAAGATAAAAGTCTAATTTAAAAAATTAGTTTTTATATTAGTGTTAGATTCAATTGGTTTAGAGAAAGTTTTAGCTTTTAATGAATAAACCTTAGCTATAGAATGTAAATTTTTACTTTCCATTGGCGCTGAACTAATTGTAACTGTAAAATCAGTTCCTAAATCAGTACTATTGATAATACCACCACCAACTAAATGTAACTCTTCTACTCCAGATTCATTTTTTTCAAAAGTTAAACCTTTAGGTAAAGGAATGCTTGGATTACGATAGTATAAAAACGAAGCAATTTTGCCTTCACTAATACTGTGATAAACTTCACCTTTGCACTTAGCCGTATAAGAAATCAATGCTGTTCCTGTAGATATTGCAGTAAATGCATATTCTCCTTTCATTTTTAATACATTGAATTCAGTATCGACAATTGCACGATGATGAGGTAAAACAGTTATTTTTTCTCCTGGTGTTGAATATTCTGTTGCTTGCGTTTTTTGTACAGCTTTTGCAATACTACCATTATATTCAGCTGTGAGTTTGATACCAGGTAAAGGTAAGAACCGTTTACCTGCGTCACCTCCTGAAACCTCTACCGAAGTTTTCCAGCCATGAGTAGTTGTGGTCATGGTTGAATCAGTGTGAGTAATTTTAACTGAGGCACTTGTTGGTTCTTGAGTTGTATTAGTATTATTGATAAATTCATTATGTCCAGCATGCTGTGTTATAATGTTTTTTTCGTTTATTTGTACTCCAATTGGTCGATAGTTATCAAAGGTATTATTAAATTTTACAATTTTTACATTTGTATATATAGTATCTGGATAACCTTTACAAACAGTATCATACTGTTTAAGATCAATAGATCTTATGATAACATTTTTTAATGTCTCATCAGTTATATACGTGTCTGGAATAATTGTTGAGGCCATAGCTGTACCATATAAAAGTACCAAACTAATTCCAAAATTTTGCTTCTTCATAATCATAACTCCTAATAAATGACTTGTTATTTGGCAGTAATAAATAGACTATCAGATTCATTAGAACTCTTTACTGTACAAGTATTAGTTGTACTATAATTATTGATAGTATAACTATAAATATAGCGTTTATGTGGGAGATAACCAACATTAACAGAAACCTGACAAACATTACCAATATTATTATCATGAGCTTTCTTAGTGTAAACAATATCAGAAACATTTACATTATAAGTACAAAGAGAGCTAAGATGTTTATTAATTATCGAATCAGACATTGAAGCTGAAGGCGGGACTTTAAAGTTAGTATTATCAACACTATCTCTACAATGACCTTTAACTCGATTATAATTTACATAGAGATCTTTATCACTATTATTGGAAAATTCAACATGTGCATAAGTATTATTCCGATTATTAATTTTTAGGTGCAGATGATTACCACCATGACGGCGATCAGTTGAACACTCATGACCACCAGCACAGATTCGTGGAGGTGTATCATGTGAATCTAAGATATATTTACTTTGGGTAGCCATCCAGCCACCATGTTCTTCTGCAATATGTTCATAGGTAATTGGCTTAGGTGGTTTTAGTTTATTTTGTGACTCGACGATAGCTTGACCTTTTTTAAAAACATGCACAATAAAATCACAATCTTGCTGGTCTGGTTTACGCTTCCATTCATAAGTATTACTAACCATACCATATGGTTCAATTGAGTAAAGAGAACCATCTTTTGAATCATAACATCCATTATGATATTTGTTCCACAAAAACTGAGCGTAAAGAAACTCTTCGCTGTCATTTTCAACATAAAGATTTCCACCATTTATAGCCATACTTTGCGTCATCAATCCAAATAATGAAGCAGCAATAAGACTAGAAAAAAGATACTTTTTCATAATTATTTCCTTACGAAAAATAAACAATTATAATACGTTAAAGTACTTTTCCCCTACTATGTACAAAAAGTCTCACGACTAAATATACTAATAAAAATAAATATATAGATAGTTTGCTGATATAGCTAAAGTTTTATTGATTAATTAAGAAGACAAATTGTATTGATTGATAAAATTTTATTGGTTGGTCAAGATAGAGTTTTAAATTTATAAAAATTTAAAAAACTTGTTGCAGAGTTTAAATTTAATCAAGGAGCGAAATTTCCTGTTGAGTGATTAAATTTGTTTTACTAATATTGTTACATTTACTTGGTGTATACCAGTTCTTTACAAATATAAAGAACTGGTATCTAAATCATTATTTAGTAGCAGAGGCTGAAGCCTTATCACTACCACTTAATTTAGCATTTAATACATCTGGTGATACTAAACCAGGAATGATTTGTCCATTTTCTAAAATTATTGTAGGAGTACCATCTACTTGTACTTCACTTGCTCCAATTTGTTTAACTTTGTCTAAATCACTAGTATTACAAGAGGTATCTGTCGGTAATGGAGTATTTTTAACCATCCAATCAGTCCAAGTTTTAGTGCGATCTTTACTACACCAAATTTGTTTAGCATGTAATTCAGCATTAGGGTGAATTGGCAATGGGAATAAGAAACTATAAACAGTTACATCTTTTAAATTAGGTACTACATCTTGTTCAAATTTTTTACAATAAGGACAATCTGGGTCAGTAAATACTGCAATTTTATGCGAACCATTACCAATAACCTGCTTAATCGCTAGATCTAGAGGTAATTTACTAAAGTCCATTTTTGATAAATCTTGTACACGTTGTTCTGTTATACTTTTTTGTGTAGCTAAATCAACTAAATTACCTAGTAAGGCATATTTACCATCTTTAGATACGTAAAAAATTTGTCTTCCAATTACAACTTCGTATAAATCATTAATTTTAGTCGAATTAACTTGATCTATTTTAGGTAAATTAGGCATCTTGGTTGCTAAAACCGTTTTAATTTGCTCTGGCGTCAAATTATTTGTTTTCGCCGAACTATCATTGCACGCAACTAAGGTTAAAGTAGCTAGTAAACCTACCAGTAATTTTTTCATACATGAATTCCAATAAAAAGATTAATAAACGGAGTCAATTATAGCATATTTTATTATTCATAATCTATTTTTATTTCAATTGGGTCAATCAATTATGATCAATACCATATTTTAACATAATTATATAAGTTATTGAAAGTTTTTAATAAAATTGTTAATAATTTATTTTATTGTGTAGTAATTATTTTGAGTTGAGTAGTTAGCTTCCCAATTAAATAAAGAAAACTTGGTACCATGATCATAAATGTCTAATCCTTCATACTGCTTTAATTTACGAGCTAAATTTAAGGATAATGGTAAGCCACAAATTTCAATAGCAACTTTAATACCCCACATTGTAAGGTTAAAAATTAATAGTTCATGAATTGTCATTGTGCTATAAAATGCAATACTTCCAAATATAAAACTGTCAAAAGCAGAAGCAATTATAGTTGAAATGATAAAACGTAACCACATTAACCTACCTTTAGTTTTTAGTTTTAATCGTGCCATAATCAGCGAATTAAGTGGTTCAGAACATAAATAAGAAATAGTTGAGGCAATAATAATTAGGGCATTAAAACCTAGTAAACTATCAAATTTATTATTGCTAATCAATGCATAATCTGGGCTTGGTAAGTGAATAATTAATTGACCATATCCAATAAAAATAAAATTAAATAAAAAGCCTACCCAAATCGCCCGACGGGCAAATTTATAGCCATAAACTTCTGTAATCAAATCAGATAAAATGAAGGTTAAAGGAAAAATTAAAGTTCCTGCATCAGTTTCTAAGTTGCCTAGTTTTATCATTCGAATGTCAAACCAATTAGCTAATAAAATCACTGCTGTATATGATAATTGAATAAACCATAATAATTGTGGGGTTTGTTGAATTTTAGCTTGATTATGCATCTTGACTAGCCTTTAACAAATTCTAACACAACTGGAGCATGATCTGATGGACGTTCTAATTGTCGTGGTTTGGTGTCTACGTAGCAAGATTTAGTCTGTTGAATTAGTTGTGGAGTAACTAAAATATGATCAATACGTAATCCTTGTTTACGCCGAAAAGCAAAATTACGATAATCCCACCACGTAAATATTGATTTATCTGGATTAAAGTAGGCTAGACTATCAACTAGACCAAAATCTAATAATTGTTTAAACGCATCACGCTCGGGATTACTGCACAAAATATTACCTTCCCATAATTGCGGATTATAAGTATCGCAAATATTAGGAGCTATATTAAAATCACCCAGAACGATTAAATTAGGATAAATTTTTAGTTGTTTAGCAATAT
>JBDLTW010000030.1:0-7396 GCA_039805605.1 Pseudomonadota bacterium | reverse complement strand
CATTCCATTATACATCATTGGTCGCAAATATGGTGAATAAGCAACTTTTTGTAATTCAAACTCAGCTAACATACCACATAAACGATCAACCCAATCGCTAGGACGAAATTTTAGTCCTGTTTCAGTAATCCCCTCAATAATAATTTCATCTAAATAACAAATATCCATATTTTCATTAATACTCATTTTATCTTATGTATCCATTTTAATTTTTATAATGCAATTTAATTACAATCTATTTTTAACGATTTTCAATTCACTTTTTATCTATAAATTCTAAGTAACTATATTGAACTAACTATCTTTTATAGCATATAATTAATCCCTAATTAAGTTAAAAATAAATTACTAGGTAGTTATTTTACCTTATCTATGACTTTTAGGGCTTAATATTTTCACATTATACAAGCCAAAATTATGGATGAATTACACAAATTCATAGTTTAATATTTAATCCTAACTAGAAATAACAAAAAATTAAAATCTTAAAAATCTAAATTATATTTTATAAAATATGCTATAATGTAGTAAGTTATATCAGTAAACGCCCATAATTAAATACATATTTAATTAAAAAATTAATTTATTGTAAGTTAAATTTATCAATAGTATGTTTCTAATAATCGTAAGCAAAATAACTATAATTGGAAACTAATATTTTTATCTATAGTAAATATGATCTTTGATAAACTAATGTTGTATTTAAAATTCGGGTGAATTATTTAATGCAATATTTTACAGATAATCAGTGTCTGCAAAATATTTAATTTTCTATTTTTTAATTTTTAGAAAGGTCCGTTATGGAAAATATTGAAGCTAAAGTAAAAAAAATTGTTGCAGAAAAATTAGGTGTTGATGAAGCTGGTATTAAAGATGATGCTTCATTCATTGAAGATTTAGGTGCTGATTCTTTAGATACAGTAGAATTAGTTATGGCTTTTGAAGAAGAGTTTGGCTGTGAAATTCCAGATGAAGAAGCTGAAAAAATTACTACAGTACAAAAAGCTATTGATTATATCAAAGCTCACGTATAATCAACATAAAATTCATACGGCAATCTGCCGTATGTTTTATTCATTGCATAATTGCGCTTAAATTTTACTACTAATTTGATAATTTATACAAAATATGATAAAAGCAGATAATTTAACCAGTAATAACCGCACAATTATTACCCCAAATAAAACCACTTCTGATGAAGATGTTTTTGAACGCGCCCTCCGCCCTAAATATCTTGACGATTATATAGGTCAAGATAAAGTAAAACAACAATTAAATATTTTTATTCAAGCCTCAAAATTACGACAGGAAGCTTTAGATCATGTTTTAATTTTTGGTCCACCTGGTTTAGGGAAAACAACATTGGCACATATTATTTCTCGTGAACTTGGTGTAAATCTTAAGCAAACCTCTGGGCCAGTATTGGAAAAGCCTGGTGACTTAGCTGCAATATTAACTAATTTAGAAGCTAATGACGTATTGTTTATTGATGAAATCCATCGTATGTCTCCCGTAATTGAAGAAGTTTTATACCCCGCATTAGAAGATTTTCAATTAGATATTATGCTCGGTGAAGGTCCAGCAGCTCGTTCTATAAAAATAGATTTACCGCCCTTCACTTTAATTGGTGCAACTACTCGTGCAGGAATGTTGACTAACCCATTAAGAGATCGTTTTGGCATTATCTCTCGCCTAGAGTTTTATACTCCAGAACAATTAGCAGTAGTGGTTACTCGTTCAGCTAAATTACTTAATGTAGCTATTGACTCTGAAGGTGCTTTTGAAATAGCAAAACGTTCACGTGGCACACCTAGAATTGCTAACCGTTTACTTAGAAGAGTTCGTGATTTTGCCTTAATTCAAGCCAATGGTGAAATTAACGCTACTATTGCCGATGAGGCATTAACAATGTTAGATGTTGATAAATTAGGTTTAGATCTTATGGATCGGAAATTATTATTAGCCATAATGGAGAATTTTAATGGTGGGCCAGTTGGATTAGACAACTTAGCAGCTACCATAGGCGAATCTAGTGATACTATTGAAGATGTTATTGAACCATATTTAATTCAAAAAGGTTTACTTCAACGTACTCCACGTGGTAGAATAATTACCCAACACAGTTTAAATCATTTTAATAATAACGTTTAATTTTTTCAGGAATAAATTATAATGAAGAACAGTATTACAAAAAAAATCTGTATTGTCTTAATTTCTAGTGCCTTAATTACTAGTCAGAATGCTTTTGCTGCCAGATTAGGTAAATCACGTAGTTTGGGTATGCAACGTAGCAATATCAGTACACAGAGCACACGTTCAAATAACTACAATGGACAAAATAATGGATATCGTAGTAATAATAACTACAACCCTCAACCAAACGTTGCAACAGGACAAAAAAAAGGTTATGGTGTTGGTGCTGTAGTTGCAGGAGCAGCCGCAGGTGCTGTTGGCGGTTATATGCTAGGTAAAGCAATGAATTCTAACGAACCACAACAACATAATACAACATCACAGCAAGCAACAACACAAAATAATAACGTTCAAACTAATAATGAAGTTAATCAACAAGCACAACCTACAACAGTAAGCAATAGCCAAGCTCAGACTCCGGCTACACCACCAGCATCAAATTCTTTACCATGGGGATTAATTGGAGTATTAGTTGGTTTATTAATTCTTGGTTTAATGTTCTTTAGAAAAAAAACAATGCCACAAACCAATGAAACTGGTACATTAATTAATCAAAACCGCAATAATGACACATTTGAGATACCTAATATTGGACAAAACAGTAATTATACTAACCAGAACCAAATGTCTAATAATAACAATGCAAATAATACTTCTAATTTTAACATTAATAATGATAAAATGGTTGATGGCATTGAAACACAATATTTTTTACGTCAAGCTAAAGGAATGTTTTTACACATTCAAAGCATGAATACACCTGATAATGTTAGTGAAGTTGAAAAATATTTAACTCCGCAACTATATAATGAATTAAAATCAATAATTACTAGCAACGACTATGTTGCAGATTTCAATCCTTTAGATTGTCGACTAATAGATTCTAGTATTGAAAACAATAATTATATTGCATCAGTGCATTTTTATGGCAAAGTAAGTGATTCTCCATCGAGCCCGAGCGAAGATTTTAATGAAATCTGGCATTTTATTAAACCATTAAACCAACAAAATGCAAAATGGGTGGTTGCTGGAATTCAACAAACCAATTAATTTTAATATCTTTTAATAATTACCCACATAGTTAAAGTGTGGGTCTTTTTTATAGTGGTAATCATTATGCAATTAGATTTTTTGTACTCATCAGATGATTTACATGATATTGCAAATCAAATTATTCATAAATCATTACAAATGGGAGCAACTGATGCTCAGGTAGAAATAAGTGAAAATATCTCTAATCAAGTAGAAGTACTTAATCAAGAATTAGAAACATTTGAAACTAGCCATGAAAATCAATTAACCATAACCTTATTCAAGCAACATAAAAAAAGTCATATTGGAATTACGCGTATTGATTTAAATAGTATTGATAAAATAATTCAACAAGGTTTGGAAATTGCTAATTATACCCAAGAAGATCCACACAATGGATTACTTGAAAAAAAATATTTAGTTAATAATCCAATGTCTTTAGATTTAGGACTCTATAATCCAATAAATTTAAATCATCAAGAGCTAATTAAAGAAGTTTTAGATTTAGAACAACTTGGTTTGGCTCAAACACAAATTAGTAGTTCAGATGGAGCTGCTATAAGCTTAAATCAATATAGCTTTGTAATTGCTAACTCAAATGGATTAAATCAAGGCTATAAAACATCTCGATACTCTAAATCGATTAGCTTAATAGGAACTAATCAACGCGGAATGCAAAGTGATTATTGGTACAATAGTAATCGTGACTATCACCAATTAGCTAGTAACCTTAGTATTGCTGAACAAGCGGCGCAAAGAGTTCAACGTAAATTAATTAACATAAACTATCATGCATCTAAACCAAAAATTATTTTTGAAAATAGTATTGCTAAATCTCTAATTGGTAGTTTAATTGCGGGATTAAGTGGTAGCAATTTATATCGCCAACTAAGTTTCTTAAACAATAGCTTTCAGCAACAAATTTTTCCAGAATGGTTTAACTTACATGAAGATCCTTTTGTTTTTGGTGGGTTGGCTAGTTGTTATTTTGATAATGAAGGATCTCAAGTAACTAAGAGCCAAATTATCAGCAATGGAAAAGTTAACCATTATTTCCTATCATCATATAGTGCAAGAAAAATGAATCTAGCGCCAACAGGAAATGCTGGTGGCTGTCATAACTTATTTGTAGAAGCTAATTTAATAGGCAATTTAGATAAATTAATTCAGATAATGAAGAATGGAATAATAATTATTGATACTTTTGGTAATGGTTTGAATTTAGTAACTGGTGACTATTCTGTTGGTGCGGGTGGCTTAATTGTTGAAAATGGTGAGATCTTAGGTTATTCAGAAAATTTAACTATTTCTGGTAATTTACGCGATATTTTTCAAAACATATTGTATGTAAATAATAATTATAACTCAGGACATATACAGTGTGGCGATATGCTTATTAATGCTGAAATTATTCAGGTTAGTAGCAACTAAACAATTTACTAATTTGAATTAAATCTATTGATTGAACACTAGATAATTTATTTTACTTATGTTATAACTACATCTTATTTTATCCAACACTCCGTAAAACCTCCCCTTCAGGGGGAGGATATAAGGCGTTAAACTAGCGTAGCTTGTTGCAAGTAAGGCTATTTAATAAACCAGCTTGAATTTTGTAAATAATAACTCCATCATGAAAAATAAAGCCTATAAATACAGAATATATCCTACAGCGTAACAAAAACAGATCTTAGCTCAAACATTTGGATGTGTTCGTGTGGTATGGAACAATCTACTTGATTGGCGTAATAAAGAATATTCTCTGAATGGGAATAAAATTAACTATAGCAAATCTTCTGCTCATTTAACTGAGCTTAAAAATCAAGAGCAATTTAGCTGGTTGAATGATGTTAGTTCAGTAGCTTTGCAACAGACACTTCGTTCACAAGATGATGCTTTTAGTAATTTCTTTGCTAAACATGTGCTAAATATTCCTAATTTCAAACAAAAATCTAGTAATTAATCATTTAAATTAATGAGTACCGCTTAAAAGGTGGTAACACTCAAGCATCAATTGCTAAAAATTGTGCTGATGGATATTTTGTATAATTTTGTTCCGAGCTTGAGATTAAATCATTACCCAAAGTTGATAAAACAGTGGATATTGATTTAGGTTTAACCGATTTTTTAGTTACTTCAGATGGTGAGAAAGTAAAACCATTAAAGGCATTAATTAAGTACCAGACGAAATTAGCCAGATTACAAAAACAATTAAGCAAAAAACTTAAAGGAAGTAACAACGGAAAAAAAGCACGCAATCAGGAGTTAGGAATCCTCGCCATTTAGGGCGGGGTGGATGTCAATACTACACTTCCTTCAAAAGGTAGGTATCAGGTGTATTAGTTTAGTAAAACCATTCTGATATTTTTTATTCGCTTAATTTTATAGTTGTATTTTTCATATATCAATAGTATAATACAGGTATCATGATTAAATCAAGCAGATTCAAACACCGCAAAGGTTGAAGTTTAGGCTAATTATAGCCAATAGCAATACAGATCTTAAAGAATGAACTTCTAAATTATTGCAAATTGTACTTAAGAAACTTAGTCGAGCTGTTGTCAAAACTAAGAGCAAAACCAATTCAATTTTGGATACGTGGAGTGGTGGCTATCAATGAATATACTATTTCATAATGTTAAACCTCTAAATATAAAAATGGCAGTATTTGTCACGTTAGCCTATAGATAGGATGTATTCCAAGTATTTAAAACGCTACTATGAAGCAAGAACAAAGTAAATTAAATATGCTTGGTTTTAATAGTCTAGGAGTCATCACCAACTATGGAGTGACATCAATATGTTGTAAATAAACCATCATTGTAATAGAAAGTGAAATATGAAAAAATTTTTAATTACTAGTTTAATCATGGGGAGCAATCTAGTTTATGCTTTACCGACAATAGAAATACCTAATTTAGTTTATGCGCCTAATGTGACAACTATTAATCTTAATAATGTAGATATAAGAGGCAATATTAACCAAAGTGGTAAATTTAAAGTAATAGAAAGTAAACATAAAATTAATTTTAGTAATTTAAAAGCTGAAAGCAATTTATCTCCAGCAATAGAATCTATTAATAGTATTCAAGATAATTCAAATTATCTATTAGTTGGACAAGTGATTGCAGTAGATAGCTATAATAATTACTATGATGTCCCTAACTCAGATAAAACCACAGGAACCAAATCTTTAAATGCTACAGTTAGTTATAAATTAATTCGCACTCAAGACAATGCAATTATTTCAAGTTTTACTATAGCAGCTCAAGCACAGGATACTGGCATATTAAGTCCAGGACAAGTGCTACACATGAGTCAAGCTCAACTTATTAATGATTTATCAAAAGACTTAGCACAAAAAGTTACCCAACAACTTATTGGACAGTATGCTAATAATTTAAATAACTCATTACTAGCACCTAAAGATACACCACTAGTAACTGGAGTTACTATATATAATGATTAGATTAAAGGAAAATATTATGCTTGAAGAAAAATATTTGTTGTTAGCGTTAATTAGTTGTCTAGGTATAAGTGCTTGTTCAACTACACCAAATGCTGATAATTATACAAAAAAAATGAATCAACCAACTGTTTTAAATGGGGCTGAAGCAGACAAAGAAGCCAAACAATTAAATAAACCAGCATGGAACGAGTTAAAACTAGCTAATATTGTTTCATATCGAATTAATCCAGAAGGTAATTATGCCGAAGATATCAAAAATGGATATTTATATATTCGTGCCAATGTCATTAATCAAGGTGATAATCCATCTCAAGCAAAATGGCGTTGCAAATTTTATGATAGCAATGGTGTAACTATAGCAGATAGTGAAAATTCACTACCTGCAAATTCGGCAATGGGACTGGGTTGGCATAATATGTTAGTTTATCCGATTAAAAATAAAAGTCAAACTGATGATGCTAATCTAATTACATGTGTTGCACCAAATAAATTGGCAACAGACTTTCGCATTGAAGTACATGATACTGCAAATGATATAACTATTTATAAATAATAATTTATCTAATAAGTGGTAAATCATCCCCATACTGATAGAAGATAAAGCATTACTAGATTAGCTACTTGTGAAAAATCTAGTAACTGTTCTTATGGTGCCTAAAGTATGTGTCAAAATTTTTCATACCTATTTATTTAGTTTTATTT
>JBDLTW010000029.1:0-9710 GCA_039805605.1 Pseudomonadota bacterium | reverse complement strand
ATTAGTATGAGTAATGAATTTAATGTAATTATTGAATCAGTTGATTTTGAAGGTAAAGGTATAGCAAGAATTGATGGCAAAACCGTGTTTGTTGAAGGTGCTTTAGCTGGGGAAGAGGTTAAAATAGCCATAACTAAACGTAAGGTAAATTTTGATCTAGCTAAATTAATTGAAATTGTTCAGCCAAGTAGTAAACGAGTAACTCCTGCGTGTCCTAATTTTGGTTTATGCGGAGGTTGCTCAATGCAACATGCAAGTTTTGATTATCAAATTGAAATTAAACAACAAGTATTAATTGATAATTTACAGCATATAGGCAAAGTACAAGCCGAAGAAATTTTACCTCCTTTGGCTGGTGTTGCTTGGGGGTATCGGCATCGAGCACGTTTATCGGTGCGTTATGTTGCCAAAAAAGGTGGTGTATTAGTTGGCTTCCGTGAGAGAGCATCGCAATTTGTAGCGGAAATGAATGAATGTCATGTTTTACCCCCGCATATTTCTAAATTAATTCCCGCATTACGCCATTTTGTTGGTCAATTAAGTTTGCGTGATCGTATTCCACAAATTGAAGTAGCAGTTGGCAGTCACGTCAGTGTCTTGGTTATCCGTAATATGGAGGCTTTAAGCCTTGAAGATGAGGAGCTAGTACGTAAATTTGTTGATCAATATTCTACAGCAGAATTTCCATTGCAAATATGGTTGCAACCTAAAGGTCCAGATAGTTGTTATCCATTTTATCCTCTTCAAGCACCAAGTTTAAGCTATCAAATTGAAGAATTTAAAATTGATATGCCATATTACCCAACGGAATTTACTCAAGTAAATCCACATATTAACCAGCAAATGGTTGGTTTAGCTATGCAATTATTAGAACCTCAAGCACATGAAAAAATTGCTGATTTCTTTTGTGGGATAGGTAATTTTACTTTACCAATAGCAACTAGTGCTGCTCAGGTAGTGGGCATTGAAGGTTCTGATGCGCTGGTAAAAAGAGCACAACAGAATGCGCAACATAATCAGTTAGTGGATAAAGTAGCATATCAAGTTACTAATCTATTTACTGTTGATGAAAATTGGTTAGCACAACTTGGTAAATTTGATAAATGGTTAATTGATCCACCTCGTGATGGTGCACTTCAATTAATTAAATCAATTACCCCACAAACTGCGCCACAGCGAATTGTTTATGTTTCTTGTAATCCTGCAACTTTAGCTCGTGATGCTTGGTTATTAACTTATGAGCATGGTTATCGTTTACTTAAAGCAGGTATTATGAATATGTTTCCGCATACTTCACATGTTGAGTCAATAGCGGTATTTGAATTAGCTAATTAATTTATAGTCTTATTAGAGGAGAATTAAAGATGTTAAATGGCGTTAAAAAATTAATCATAGCATGTAGTTTACCAATAATTGCACATGCGACAGGTATGGCAGTAAGTTTAAATAATTTATATTTACAAAACAATACCTCGCAGAGCATGACCATTCAAATTGAAAATTTGACTGAAAGTGCTAATAAATTAGTAGTTCCTGCTAAATCAATTTGCAAAATAAATCAATCATTAATGTTTTTACCTTTTGCAGAAGAAAGTGATAACTTTGCAATTATGGTAAAAAGTTCAAATATGGTTAATCCTATTGTAATTGATAATTTCGGGCTGTTAGCTTTGGCATCTGATTCGGCAATTAAAGCACCTTATTCAGGTAAGGTTAAACAATATAGTCTATTTGGATTTTGTGGTAATAAATTAGGTCAGTATAAATTCCTTAATGTTATTCCTCATACTAATGAAAGTGATGCACCAAATTTTGAATTAGCTAATTGTAAAACAACTTCAAATTTTGTTTATTTTATTAATGATAAATATATTCGAGTGAAAAATAAGCCTAAGGCTTTAGACTTTGCTCGAGTAGCAAATATTTGTAAAAGTGCAGAAAGCCAATAATAATTAAAATAACAAGGTAATACTAAAATTGTATTGCCTTGTTTGATTTTAACCGTATGGTTCATTGAAATGGAATAAAATTAATGAAGATCAAAAAATTGTTTAAATATCTGATAATTAGTATTTTTAGTTTATTAAGTCTAGTACTTATTGGTTTAATTGGCGTGGTTACTTTAGTTAATCCTAATCATTTTAAGCCATTAATTAGCAAAGCCGTTTATCAAAGCACTGGTCGCCAATTAACTATAGCAGGTGATATTGCTTGGAAAATTTATCCAAATTTAGGTATAACGCTTAATCAAGTTAGCTTTTCTAATCCTCAAGGTTTTAAAGAGAGTAATTTATTAAGCTTTAATTCAGCTGATGTATCAGTTGCATTAATGCCATTACTTAGTCAACATATTATTGTTAAAACTTTACAAATTGATGGCTTAAAATTAGCTTTGGCTCAACAACATGGAATAAATAACTGGACGTTTAGCTCGATAAATAATGAAAGCTCAAATACAAGCGATAATGATAATAAACCAGCAAAACCTTTACAACTAGAAATGACCCAATTTAGTTTACTTAATTCACAGATTAGTTATGATAATTGGGATAATAAGCAGCATTATAATTTGCAACCAATTAATTTAGCTGTTACCACTGGATTTAATGGTGTAATTAGTTTTGATCAAGCTACGCAACAGATTGAATTAAATAAAGTAAAGATTAATTATAATGATAATTTTATAGGTGAGTTTAATGGTGAACTAAGTAATTTTAGCCAACCTCAATATAAATTGGCTTTAGATATTCAACAACTAAAAGTAACTAATTTGTTACAACAAGTAGCAATTAAAGCTCCCGCACATTCTGCCGATCTTTTGACTAATTTGGTGTTAAAAGGTCAGATTGAAGGTGATCCCCAAAACCTTAAGATTTCCGATTTTCGATTTGATTTATCCAATTTAATTAAGGGTAAATTTAATTTAGATTTACATAATCCCCAAACCCCAAGTTATGCGGGTAATTTAGACTTAGAGCCATTTAATTTAAATCAGCTATTAAACAGTTTACATATTGCAGTTGCTGAACGTAAAAATAAACCGCTATTGAATAATGTAAGTTTAAAAAGCAGTGGTTTTAGTGGCAATAAAACTAGCTTAGCAGTGAAGGATTTGCAAATAGGTTTAGGTCAAGATTTTCAATTAACTTTACCTAATTTACAGATTAATAATTTTACTGCACCAACTATTAGTGGTAGTTTTAATTTAGCTAATGCTAATTTAAATAAGCTATTAGATGGTCTAGCTATTGCGGTAGCTGAGCGTAAAAATAAAATCTTACTTAATCAAGTAAGTTTAGCCAGTACTTTTAAAGCAACTCCAACTAGCGTACATTTGGTAAATACTAAGTTTAGTGCAGGAAATTTAATTTCAGGAACTAGTTCTAACTTACAAGTTAATAATTTTGCTAATCCGCAAATTAGTGGTAGTATTAATTTAGCAGAATTTTCTTTAAATCAGTTAATGACCCAATTAGCTATGCCACCAATAGCAGTAGCTAATCCTAAAATTTTAGATAAATTTGCCGTCCAAACTAATTTTAATGCAACTAAAAATAGCCTAAACTTAACCAATCTAGCAGTTAAATTAGCTAAAACTTCAATAACTGGACAATTAAATTTAAGTTCATTGCAACCAATTGCAGTATCTGAAAATTTAACTATTGATCAATTAGATGTAGCAGATTTTAGTGCAATTAATGGTTATAAAGTACCAATTAAACAATTACATCTTAATGGTACAGCTAAGATTAATTCTAAATTAGACCTAGCTAGTTTAACTGGTCAGCAAAATATTAGTGCTGCTAATATACAAGTCTTGGGAATTAGTTTAGATAAATTAGTTTTACAGCTTAATGATGCGATTAATAAAACAGGTCATGGAAATAATGTAGTCGCTTGGGTAATTGACAGTGCTCAAATCGTTAATACGGTTAAACAGATGAAAGCTCAAGTAGAAGCAGCTATAAAACCTGGTAATCGTGATTATAATTTAGTGACTGACTTAGGTCAATTAAATGCTAAGGCAAATATTAATAATGGCTTAATTAATCCATCACAGGTTAAATTAGTTGGTCGTTCAGTAGCAATTGATGGCAATGGTTCAGTTAATTTAGTTGGCAATAAAGCTTTAAATTATAAAGTTAATAGTCAGTTATTGGTTAATGGCATTAATCCAATCTTTAAGAAATTAGTTTTTGCGTCACAAATTAGTGGCAGTTATACTCATCCTAGTGCTAGTTTAGATTGGAGCTCAATTGAACAGCAAATAATGCGTTATATTTTAGAGCAAAATAAAGGTCAAATTCATAATAGCGTTAAGCAACAAATTAATAAAACCATTGGTAATCAAATTCGCCAAAATTTAGGTCAACATACAGGTAATCAAGCAGTTGATGCAGTAAATAAAGGCGTTGACAAAGTTTTAGGTAAACTATTTGGTGGTGAATAAACACAATAATCAATAATTTTTGAAGGAATTAATTATGCCATTATTAGAAAGTTTTACTGTAGATCATACAATTATGCCTGCTCCTGCAGTGCGTAAAGCGAAAGAAATGACTACACCACATGGTGATGCCATTACGGTTTATGATTTACGTTTTTGTCGTCCTAATCAAAATATTTTAAGTGAAAAAGGCATTCATACTTTAGAACATTTATTTGCAGGATTTATGCGTAATCACTTAAATAGTAATGAATGCTCCATTATTGATATTTCTCCAATGGGCTGTCGTACTGGATTTTATATGAGCGTAATTGGTCGACCACAAGAAAGCCAAGTAGCTCAAGCATGGTTAGCTTCGATGCATGATATTTTACAAGTTGATCATATTCCTGAAGCTAATCAATATCAATGTGGTACTTATGTAATGCATTCTTTGCCTGAAGCTCAAGCCATTGCTAATAATGTTATTAGTCAAACAATTGGTATTATGGATAATTTGGCTTTGAGTTTAACTCAGCTAAATAATTAAAATTAATTAATCTCTCTGTAGATGGGGTTAAATTAATTATTTTTCTAATCTGCAACTAATTTACTTAATCTATTAAAGGAATAATTGATGAAAATTAATGAAGTAAAACAATCTTTTGCTATGCCAATAACTTCTCCAAGTGCCTTACCTATGGCATATAAGTTTAAAAATCGTGAATATTTTATTATAGCATATGAAACAGATATTGAGGCTTTACAAGCAATGGTACCTGAACCATTAAAAGTAGTAAGTAATGTAGTCAAATATGAATTTATGAATATGCATGATGCTCATGGTTTTGGCGTATTTTGTGAATCAGGACAGGTAATTGAAGTTGAATATGAAGGTCAACGTGGTGCATATTCACATATGATGTTTTTAAATGATTTAGCTCCAATTGCAGCAGGTCGTGAAATTTGGGGTTTTCCTAAAAAATATGCTCAGCCTAAATTAAGTGTTGATGTTGATACCTTAGTCGGTACATTACATTATAATAGTGTGTTAGTGGCAACGGGAACAATGGGCTATAAATATCAAGAATTAGATACACAACAAATTCAACAAAATTTTGAAAAAATCCCGAATTTTTTAATTAAAGTTATTCCGCATGTAAACGGTAAAGAAGCTAGTATTTGTCAATTAGTTAAATATCATTTAGAAGATGTAACTGTTCATGGTGCGTGGAGTGGTCCAGCAGCTCTGCAGTTATTTGAACATGCTTTAGCCCCTATTGCTAAATTACCCGTGCGTAAAGTTATCAGTGGTTCACATATTATTGCTGATTTAACTTTAGGTTTTGGTGAAGTTGTTTACGATTACCTTAAAGATTAATCTATTTTATCTGCCATCGCTTTGGAGAGCGAGGATTAACCAATTTCTGATATTAACTAAGCAAGTTAAGAAAATCCTATAAATAAGCTAAATTTTTAAAATGGAATAATATGAGTAATTTAACCCATAAACGCAAATTGGTTTATGTATTTCAGGGTGGCGGTGCTTTAGGTTCATTTCAAGTTGGTGGAATGCAAGCATTAGCTGAACATGATTATAATGCCGATATGGTAGTTGGTATTTCTATTGGTGGTATTAATGCGGCAATTATGGCGGGTAATCCACCACAACAGCGGGTAGCAATGTTACGTAAATTTTGGGATAAAATTACCGTAAGTATTCCCATACCACATAATTTTGGTTTAGCAATGATCGATAAATGGCATAATTTTTGTGGTGCTCAACATGCATTATGGCAAGGACAAACTGGATTTTATCGTCCACGTTTAATTAGTCCATGGTTATTAACTGATGCTGAGCCTGATCAATTAAGCTTTTATGACACTGCACCATTACGAGAAACTTTACATGAAGTAATTGATTTTGACTATTTAAATCAAGGTCATGTTCGCTTATGCTTAGGGGTCACTGATTTGGAGTCAGGTGATTTTATCTTTTTTGATAGTAGTAAGCAAATTATTACGGCAGAACATATTATGGCTTCAGGAGCATTACCTCCAGGTTTTCCAGCGATTAAAATAGATGGTCGTTACTATGTTGATGGTGGAGTATATGCAAATACACCATTAACCAAAGTGTTGGAAGAATTTGCCGATAATGATGCTGAATTACATAATTTATTGTGTTTTATGTTTGATTTATTTCCAGCCAAAGGAGTCTTACCACGCTCAATGGATGCTATGTTGGCTCGAATAAAAGATATTCAATATTCTTCGCATTCCAAACGCTCTAGTGCAATTTATAGCACTTCTCAAAATTTATCGCATACCATTAGAATTTTAGGAACTAAATTAGCCCCTGAAGTTCGTGCCGATCCTAAAATCAAGGAATTATTAAAACTAGGTAATGCTAATCGTTTAGATTTAGTGCATATTATTTATAATTCAGCAAATAATCATGAATTAGATAGCAAAGATTATAATTTTAGTGCTGAAACGGCAAAAATTCATTATCAACAAGGTTATGCCACGACTAAGGGGCTTATTGAAGCCAAACAATCAGAATGGCAAAAGTTACATAATGAAGGTCTGACGGTATATACATTAAATAATGAGCAAGAGGTTGTTAGTATTAAGTTTTAATTTAGTAATTTTATCCATCTCGCCGTAAAACCTCCCCTTCAGGGGGAGGATATAAGGCGTTAAGTTTAGCCGTAACTGGAACAAGATGGAACGCCAAGCATTCAAAACTAACCCACCGAATTAGCTAAACCATTTAGCTATCGTAAATATTTAGGCATAAATTTCTTGCAAAAATCATCTATTTTAACTTATAATTCTACATGATCCATATTTCATACTCCGTAATAATTAATGTTCTCAGCATATATTTTTACAATAGTATAATAATTTGGATCTTCTTTTTTTATATCCTTATCCAGAATTGGAGTTAATAATTTTGTGTTGATTTTGGGTAGGTCTGTTTAAATTTTTACACAAATATCTTATTTTAAATTGTGTTTAGATGGGTTTTATCGGTAACTATTTGATTAATTTGTATTTTTTAACCTAAACATTTTACAATCTAATCAAACAATGCTATAATAACGTTAGTAATGGTTTAAGCTATTGATTTTAGATTAATTACTTAGGCTTGAAATAGTTTAATTGAATTGACCCAAATATTAGCTTGGCTAAAATGGTTCGTAAACGATAGATGAGAAAATATGTGAATTAGATTTTTGCCTCAGACCTAAGCACTACAGATTGATCAACATAACAAAATCTGGATGTTACATATTACAAAAAAGAATATTTATTTAAGGCTTAAAGTTTCACGACTACATAATAAAATATCGCTATCTGTTACAATAACAATTACTTCAAGAAAGGCAGTTCTTTTTTGCCATTAATGGCAAAATCTCTGAACTGGTGCTTAGATGAACCAATTTATGAATGCTAATTTTATGTTATATAATGATTGTGCGCAACATTTATATCATGAATATGCAAAAAATTTACCAATTATTGATTATCATTGTCATATAGATCCACAACAAATTTTAGTTAATTCTTCATTTAGTAATTTAACGCAACTGTGGTTAGCTGGAGATCATTATAAATGGCGAGCTATGCGTAGTTGTGGAGTTGAAGAAAAATACATTACAGGAAATGCTACTGATTATGATAAATTTTTAGCGTGGGCAACTATTATTCCACAACTAATCGGTAACCCATTATATCATTGGACACATCTAGAATTACAACGCTATTTTAATATAATGCAACCGTTAAATGCCGATAGTGCCCCCTTTATTTGGCAACAAGCTAATCAATTGCTACTGAAAGGTGAATTAACGGTTAACGTTATTCTACAACGTTCACAAGTTGAATTAATTTGCACTACAGATGATCCATGTGATAGTTTATTTGCTCATCAACAATTAGTTAATAGTAGTTGTCCAAGTAAAGTTTTACCTAGTTTTCGTCCTGATCGAGCTTTAGATATTAGTAACCATGATTATGTAAAGTGGTTAACCAAATTAAGTCAAATAACGCATTTATCAATTAAAACTTATTCTGATTTGTTACAAGCATTAGAGCAAAGATTAGATTACTTTCAATTAATTGGCTGTAAAGTTGCAGATCATGGCTTAAACTATATTCCATTTGCGCCGTGTACTGATAGTCAAGCTGAGAATATTTTTGCTCAGGCATTAGCTAAGCAACCATTAACGGAATTGGCAGAAAATCAATTTCGCGCACATTTATTAATCTGGTTAGCTAAACAATATGCTAAACGTGATTGGTCTATGCAATTACATTGTAATGTCTTGCGTAATTTAAATCAGCAAAAATACCTTGAATTAGGTGCTGATAGAGGATTTGATAGCATTAATGATAGTTTGATTGCAAAACCTTTGGCACAATTATTAAATGCAATGAACCAACAGCAATTGCCTCGCACTATACTGTATAGTTTAAATCCACGGGATAATTATACTTTAGCAACGATTATGGGAAGTTTTCAAACCAGTGAAGCCAAAGGCAAACTACAGTTAGGAGCAGCTTGGTGGTTTAACGATCAGCGCGATGGTATTGAAGAACATTTACGTAGTTTAGCTAATTTAGGTGCTTTAGGTACTTTTGTTGGAATGCTAACTGACTCGCGAAGTTTCTTATCTTACACACGTCATGAATATTTTCGACGAATTTTATGTAATTTAATTGGTAGTTGGGTTGAAAAAGGTGAATATCCTGCTGATTTAAATAATTTGCACCAATTGATTAGTAATCTTTGTTATTATAATACTAAAACTTATTTTAAATTTGGGGATTGATATGGATGTTATAACCTTAGGTGAAGCATTAGTAATTTTTAGCCCTGAGTCTACTGGTCCATTACGTTTTGTAAACAATTTTACTAAGTCAATAGGTGGTGCCGAAGCTAATCTAAGTATAGCTTTAGCTCGTTTAGGACACAAAGTAGGTTGGATTTCACGTTTAGGTGATGATGAATTTGGACGTTATATTGCTTATAGTTTACGCGGTGAAAATATCGATTTAAGTCAAGTTAGTTATGATGCAAATTATCCAACAGGAATTTTGTTTAAAGAATTATATCATATGACTAATCCTAATGTTTATTACTATCGTAAAAACTCAGCAGCTAGTTATTTAACCCCAGAATTAATAGATCTAAATTATATTGCTCAAGCTAAAATTTTGCATATAACAGGTATTTTACCTGCATTAAGTGCCAGTTGTTTAGCTACGACATTTC
>JBDLTW010000028.1:0-4757 GCA_039805605.1 Pseudomonadota bacterium | reverse complement strand
ACCCTTGCCAACTACTACCTGTAAATTCTTTAAACATTAATTTATTACCTTTAGTACTATCACTAAATAAAATACATGGGTTAAGTCGACAAATTGAAACACTAATACCTGTTACTTGACCAGTGCTAATTTGACTAGAAGTTCCTAGTACTTCAGGCTGGAATGTTCCATTCATATTTTTAACTTTAAATACCGTAGCTTGTTTAGTAGTAGCATCACGATAAGCAATTACAGGTAAAGAATTTGGGTTATCTTCTTGGTCTAACTGTTCTCCGACAGAAATTTCATCAACCGCGCCTGTAGAAGAACCTGAAGTATTTAAAATTGGGAACCAACCTGTTGTTGTGCCAAAATATAATTTAGTCATTAACTTGTTATTATTGCCACTATCAGCATAAAATACAGCAGGAGCACCAAGTAAAAGAGTATTAATTAACTTTATATATTTAGCTTGACCAACTGATAAATGTTCGTTTCCACCAGCCGCTGTAGATGGAGTCCAAACATCTAATTGTGTGTCATAAGTACGAATATGTAAGCCTTGACTTTCATTAATTTCATTATATGCAACATAAATTTGAGAAGAATTAGGCAGGATTGTAATTGCATTGTAAGAAACTGGTCCATCAGAAATTGCGCCGCCAACATTTAGCCAAGTTCCTCCAGCTGATAATGCTTTAACATGTAAACGATTATTATCTTTAGCATCACTATAAGCAACTACAGGTAAATAAGAATTTAGTGTATCTACAGCCATAGAAAAATAATTATTTACAGATTCTACTGCATAAGTAATTGACTGATTAAAGTTAGGATTAACCCATGCAAACGTATCATAATAATTACCAGTTAATCCTGATACAATTACACGATTATTTTTGTCTAAATATGCCAACCACACATTAATAGAGCCACCTTGTTGGTTTTCTAATAAGATTGGATTGGTAACATTAGGGTCATTTGTTGCACCACTTTCACTACCTACTGCTCCCCATGATAATGAGCTAGTCCAAACCATGTCTAATAATTTTGGTGAAACATAGCCATAGCTGTCATCACTACCATAACTAAATAACACTGGTATCATTTGTTGCTGACCATCTGGTAATGTATTCATGTGATAAGTAATACTTATATTTGATTCTAAAACTCCCAAATTGTAATATGAACAAGTAGTTCCCATAGTCGCAGCAATTGCTGAACAATTGTCACTCGATGCAAGTAATCCATTGCTTAGCCAAGTTGATACATCAGAAGTATTTAAGATTAGTTTACTCACCGTTGGGTCACCATCTGGAGCATAAAAACCTGAAATAGTAAAGTTTAAAATAATATCATCAAAATAGTTATTAACTACTGTTTGCGTTACACTAATCGTTGGTTGATAATAATTAACGTACTGCTTCATTCCTGTCGCATCATAACTATAAACACCTAGTGCAGTTGTCCATGACGGTGTAGGAGGTGCAATATCTAATTTATTATTACCACCATAAGGAGATAAACTTAAAGCTTCAAATGATTCAATTAGATACAAATTACAACTAGCATTTGGTGCAAGATCTATTTTTGCGCCGTTAATTGGGCAGGTACTTCCCGCATCAGCATAAATAACCCAACCATAAGGTATTTTGCTTAAATCTAAAGCAAAATTCTGCATGGTAGTTTTGCTAGATAAATTTTTATACTCAAGACGGTAATAAGGACGCTGGTTACCGTGATTAACTGCATCTGCTGGGTAAGTTAGGTAAGGGTTAGATTCGCTTCCATCTCCACCTGCAGTTGCATAAATATTTGCTGTAATTTGAATACTGCTATCATTACCTAAAGCACTATAATTTAAATTTGCTTGGGTATTAACTAATTGACTATCTTGTGTATAATAATTGGTCACTAACTTAGCAACGCCACTTTCGATTACCGTTGATTCATTAGTTAAATTACCATAATAAATTTTAACATTACAACTACCACCATTTTTAGCTAATGTTTGACCTACATTACAGGTTGTGCCATTAGCTAAAATATATGGCTTTAATTGTGGTGTAGTAGTAAAATCTAAGCTTAAACTAGATATTGTGGCATCAGCATTGCCACTATTGGTTAAAGTATAAATTACCGATTCAGATGGTTTAAAAACACTGGTAATTGCCATTGTCTGCGTTGCTGGATTAAAGCTAAATGCAGGTACGCCACTGGCTACAAAACTATAAGCAACACCTGCAGATAAAATTGTTAAATTACCTGTTACTGATGTTGGGTTCATTTGCATTGCTATGCGACTTGCTGAAGTAGCATTAGCATTACCTATGGCTAGTGCTTTAATTGTTCCGCTAATTGTGCAATTAGCACCAATAGCTAAAGTACTGGTACAATTATTTGAAGTTTGGGTCCAGCTATAATTGCCACTAGAATTAAGTATGCTATAATTAGACATACTTTCTAAAGCGACATTACCATTATTGATAACGCTAAATGATAATGGCGTTGAACTTTCTAGAGCTAAACTTAAATTAGTTTGTGAAGGAATAATTTGTAAACTTGCTTGGTTTACTTTACGATTTACCCAATATAAAGTTTGTCCACCAATAGTTTTTCCACCTGAGCTAAACGTAATATTACCACTACCACTGCTTTCATTAGCATTAGTTACGCTTAAAGTTACGCTACAACTACCTACCGTATTAGCACTTAAACTAGCACATGTACCACTAGCACTAAGAACACGACTTGCATTACTATCTAATTGCCATGTTACCGCCCCACTATCCGCATTACCATTATTAACAATCGTAATTGTTGTAGTTAATGCCGATTCAGGTAAGTAAAATACATTGGCATTACTAAAAATAAAATTAGTGCTACTTGCTTGTGGTGTTACCGTCATTTGTAATGGTTGACCTAAACTTGCACCTAAAGCAGTTAAATTATGCTTAGTTTTTACTACATCATGTTGATGTTGTACTTGTTTACTCTGTTGTAATTTATTATTAGTTTTGCTTGGTTGAACATAATTAGTATATTCTGGAGTTAAGCTTAACACATCTTTAACGCTTGATTGCGAAGCTACATCTAAAACTACAGGAACAACTTGACCTGAAACAAGCTCTTGATTATTAATAAAACCATTCACAACACTTATTGTACCAGGGCGATTATCCTTAAGTGTTACATTGTAAGCAGCACTACTTTCACCAGTTGCATATAAATAAGCAATTACGCTTTTAGTTTCACCTTGAGGTATTGCTAAATTATCTAAACCACCAGCAAAATTAACGCTCCCATTTTGGGAGGTATTTTGATTAGCTACATATTGATAATTAACCACTTGTTGGATTTGTTCTTTTTGTATAGTTCCTGTTGTTGGATCAATATAACTATAACTCATCACAATGTGTCTACCACCAAAACCACCGTAAGGCAATGAAGGCGTAGTAAAACTTAATGCACAACTTGCCTTAGCATCTAAACTAGCACATGAACTAGGATTATTTAACGTTAATTTACTAAAACTCAATGCAGAATTATCATTATCCACTACATTAAATTGAATATCACTTAATTTGATATTGCCATTGTTTTTAATGAGTACTAAACCGTTACTCGTGTTACCATTAATTAATGGAACTGTGCCACTTTGGGCAAAACTTGCTTGAGATGTTGCATTATGACTCACTGAGGTCGAAGAGTTCGAACCTGAGCAACCAATTAAGCCACTAAATAACAGCGGAATTAAAATTCCAAGCTGGTAGCGTGAACTTTTATGATTAATTGTGTTGTGTAATTTCATGTTTAATAATCCAAATGTTGCTAATATCGTTATAAATATGTTGAAAAATAGTCAATATAGTAAAAACTTGACAAATATACACTCAATTATAGCATATTTCATAATTTATAGTAGATGAATTTCGATTTTTTGTCTAATTTAGCTTGATACTCATTAATTTTGCCTTTCTAAATTATTTAAACCACTAAATAAACTAACCTTACTAAATTTAGTTACACCTGTCAGAAAAACAAATTTTAAATATGTATCATTAGCCTTGATAACTGAATAGAGTTGTTTTAACATTTCACGCATTTTTACTGCTTGTTGGGTATCAGTTATACAATCTAAAATTGGTTTATCATATTCATCAACTAACAAAACTACTTTTTGCTGATATTTATCATATAAGTCCCAAATTAGGTTTTCTAGTATCTGACCAATTTGATAATTTTCTTGTAATTGTATTTGGTACGTCTTAGCTATATACCTTAATTTGCTTAAAATCATATCCAATAGAACCTGTTCACTATTTACGGAGGAGCTACCGCCAAAATCAAAATGAATTATTGGATAACTAACTGACCAATCCCAATTATTTTCTAAATACAATCCTGTAAATAATTTTTTATTAGCACTAAAAGCTTGTTTTAAAGTATCAATTAATAGGGATTTACCAAAACGACGGGGACGAGAGAGAAAATAAAACTCACCTGAATTAGCTAAATTAGCAATATGGTGGGTTTTATCAACATAAATGTAATTATTTTGACTCATTTTACTAAGAACGGATATGCCAATGGGTAAATTTTTCATGATGTAGTTCTTTCTAAGTTTTGATGTTGCTTTAAGTCTGTTTGATTAAATTGAAGTTTATTGCTATAAAGCATTATTTTAACATAATTTATGTTCTGGCATTCTGTAGTTGGCATGTAATCCATAACTAATAAACAATATTAAATTAATCAAAATTTTACCTAAAAAACGC
>JBDLTW010000027.1:0-8497 GCA_039805605.1 Pseudomonadota bacterium | reverse complement strand
GTATGCGCCGAGCTTATGAATTAACTTATCCTAATTTAGAAGTAAAATCTAGCTTAAATGAATGTTTAATTAATGCAATTGGTGATAATCAATCGCAAACTAGTCAACGGATTAATTTAGCATTAGTGGATAATCAATTTGAGCAGTTACAAGAGATTTTAACCAGTCATTTTGCGAGTATTCCACATGATTGGTACCGCAATAACAAAATAGCCGAATATGAAGGATTTTATGCATCAGTAGTATATAGTTATTTTACTGCCTTAGGTTATGATTTAGTTGCTGAAGATGCAACTAATCACGGTAGAATTGATTTAAGCATAACTATGCCCGATAAGATTTTATTAATTGAATTTAAATTAAATACTAATGGTGATGCAAATTCGGCACTAGAGCAAATTAAAGCAAAAAACTATGCCCAAAAATTCATAAAACAAAATAAGCCTATTTATGCTATTGGCATTAGCTTTGATCCAATTAATCGTAATGTGGTAGATTTAATCAGCCAACAATTAAAACCGCTGATTGAGTAGTTAAATTTTGCTTTACCATAGTTAAACGTAGGCTAAGCTCAAACAAAATCTAAAATCTAGACCCGGCAAATTCACTTATTTTAATCCCCAAAAAATGCCAGAGAATAAAATCTCTGGCATCAACATAAACAATACAATCAAATTTTATTGATAAACATTCGATGTATTACCACTACTACTTAACGAAAACACATAAGGGAATTCCCAAGTGTAGCTCATAGCTAAACCAGCACTAGTAACATTACTACCTACTACAGTATCACCTAATTGTGACCAAGTATTTCCAGTAGCATTAGCAAAATAAACTTTTAAGTTTCCTGTGGTGCTATCAATTGAAGATAAATATAGTCCAGTTTGTAAAGCTTGAATGTTTAACCCTGCTGTTCCAGTTGCTGAAGCACTACCTGCAGTTCCAACTAAACTACATACACCTTTAAAACATTTAACAACACTAGCTTTAGACGAAACCGATCCGTCAGCAAATGCTAAATAGGTATAACCACTTGGAGTAGTTGTAACACTAGTATAATTAGCACTACTACTAGATGTGTAAATTTTTGATTCAGCACCATCAGCAGTACTTAGATTAATTAAGCTTAATTTATTAGAATTACCAGCATCAACAAAGGCTAAATTAGCTGTGGTTTTTGCCATGGATAAACTAATTGAACTTGCATTACCAACTGATAAACCACTAGTTGAGCCAACCGCTGACCATGCACTACCATTATATTGCTGCAAATAAATTTTATTATTACTATCATCAACAAAAGCTAACACTGGATTATGCGTAGTTGAGTTAATTGCCAAAGCAATAGCAGTAACTTTGCCACTAGCACCAGCATTAATATCACTACCAACTTTAGTCCATGATGAACCACTAAATTTATATACACTAGCTTTGGCTGTTGAATCACCATTAATTACTGCTACATATGGTGTAATAGCACCAGAGTTACTATCAATCGCAAGAGAAACATCGCTTGGCGTAGTACCAATAGTACCACTACCTACTGCTACCCAACTTTCACCAGTTGCTGACAATTTATATACATTAGCATTAGGTAAGAATGCAGCATAGACATTAGCTTCACCATTAGGATTAGCACTATCAGAAGAAGATGACGCTAAAACTACTTTAGTTGGTGAAGACAATGATAAAGTATTTAATGATTTCCAGAATTTACTAGTACCCCATTGTATAATTAAATAGCTTTGGGCAAGTGTAGCTATATTTGGAGTAGTAAAAGTCAATGGAATTTGTGCAAGATAACTAGTTGGTAAATTATAAACAATTGATTCCACACTACCAGTTAAATTACATGACAAACTCCAATCACTACTATTTAAAGTACAACCTGAAGTTGCTATTGGCATATAAACTGATTCTGGAGAGCTTCCATAATAAGCTTTAACTGCCGAAATACTTGTACTTAAACTACTTACCGTGCTTTCATTAGAAGCTTGAACATTTAACATTACTCGATTTACTGAGCCAAAACTACTAGAACCTGTAACAATTGAATGAGCGGTAAAAGTAATAGTTGGTTGTAAATAATTTACATATACAGGATCAAATAAATTACCTGATTCTTTATACACCCCGAAATTAGTTGTTTGCCATGACATATTTGGTAGCGTAAAGTTTAAAACATTTTGCGCACCATTAGAAGAAACTTTTAAATAATCAGTATCTAAACTAATTACTAAATCACAAGTTGCCCCAGATTCTAAAGTCATAGTTTGTGAACCAGTTTTACACGTACTACTACTTGATTCAACTTTTAAACCAGCTGGTAATGACTGTGTATTAAAATTCAAATAACGCATAGCTGAATTAAGCGATTGATTTTTAAAGGTTACTTTAATACTCATTGAACCATTTTTTGGATAACCAAAGAATGGACTGCTACTAGTACCTTGACCGTTAGATAAGTTAGTACCAACAACTGATTCAACGCTTAAATAAATATCATTGGCAATTACATTATAGTTAATGTAACTACTATTAGTAGTTAAACTTTCAGCATAAAAACCAACATTTAATGAGGTAATGCCACTTTCATTCTGGCTTTCAGTATAAGGAATAGGTCCATATTTAACTATAATAGTACATGTAGCATCACGTTGATAAGTTACGCCTGTTTGGCAAGTTCCTCCATTAATTACTGGCTTACTCCTTGTTGCTGACTCATAGCCTAAATTAATTGTATTTAAATCACCAGGGCCAGTACCTACGTTTTTCACTGTAAAGGTTTGGGTTTTTGATTCGGTGCCATTAGCGTTAATAGTTAAAACTGTTGGAGTAACAGGACTAGTAAATACAAAGTTAGCTATTGGCTGACCAATTGTATAAGCAATCCCTGGATTTAAACTTGCACTATAAGGATTTCCATTATAATTACCAGATTCAGTTAAGCGAATTGAATAATTAGATAATTGTGAAGCTCCTGCAGAAGTAAGTGCAACCATTTTATAGCTATAAATACAACTTTGACCAGCTGCCAAAGTAGCACCACAGGTAGTTGCAGCTTGTACTGTTGGAGTAAAAATACCCGTAATTTCATTATTAAACGTTGGGGTAGTCAAATTAACTGTAGCAGTACCAATATTACTTACTGTAAAAGGTATAATCGCTGATTCACCAACTAATAAATCAGGTAAAGTTGCTGTTGATGAGCTAACAATTAATTTAGGTATATAGGTACCAAAATTTACCCATGAAATAGTTTGTGATCCAACCACACTACCACCAGTGCTAAAGTTTACCGTTGCGCTACCTGTAGATGTTGCCGTGACAGCAGCACTAAAAGTACAACTATTTGCAGTATTAGCAGATAAACTTGTACATGTTCCTGTTACCGTTAAACCACTACCAACTACTGAAGCAGTTACCGCACCAGAGGCTAAATTACCAGTATTAACCACCGTAATAGTTTGAGTTTTTTGGGCAGCTGAACTTTCATTATTAAACATTAAGTTAGATGCCGTACTAAAAATTAAATTTACCGCACTAGCTTGAGGAATTAAGTTAATCGAATAAGGTGTACCACTAGCCCAATCAATTGCTTGTAATTGATGCTGTAAACCATGTTGTTTTATTACTACTTTGCTAGTGCTTAACGTTGTAGTATATTTAGGTGTCATAGTTAAAAAAGTACTTTCACTACTTAATGAATTAATTTTTAACAAAACTGGATGCATTTCACCACTAACGATTTCTACAGGATGATCAGCACTTGATACATCACCTTGAGCCACACTAATTGCCGCAGGTTGATTAGCGTCTAAATAATAGTTATACTTAGTACCAGTATCACCACCAGCATATAAATAACCAGTTACATAAGTGCTATCACCTTTGCCTACATAAATATTTGGTTGAGAATTAGCTGAGAAATGAACCCCAGGTAAAGCACTTTCATACTGATAATTCACCAAAGCATTCATAGTATTATTATCAGTATTATTAATAGAATAAGTAAAATTAACCAATGAACTACCCGCATCCCCTAAGGATAAATTAGGTGTTTCAAATTTAAGGGTACAATCTTTATTGGCATCAATTGTTGAACATGAATTGGGATCAAGTAACGTAATTGTGCTATCATCAGTAGCTAAAAGTTTTTTACCCAATAACTGACCAATCGTTGAATTAATTAAGTCACGGGTTTTAGCACTTAAACTACTTTTATTAGTGCTATTACTACTAACCACGTTAGCAACCAAATTAGTTACCTGATAACTACTATTATTCACAATAGTTAACGAACCAGTAGTTGCCGAACCATTAATTACTGGTACTACGCTCATAACACTAATAGCAACAGGAGATTCAACAACTGGTGTTGGTGGTGTTGGTGTTGGTGTTGGGGTTACACTTGAAGCAGTTGAACCATGCCCCGAACAGCCAACTAAAGTGGCTAACGCCAACACCGCACCCAAAGCACTAAACCGTAGTTTAGCAGGATAAAGTGGCTTCATAATAAGTCCTTAAAAAACACAATAAATTTACCTCATAGTTAAATCATTTATTTTATTTATCAATTAATTAAACTAGAGTTAGCGTGAAAATAAAAATTAGCATAAAAACACTAAATTATAACATATTTAATAGCTTTATATGTACACATAATCTAAAACTCTTAACTTTATACCATATAACTAAGTCAAATTTATAAATTATATCCAGCCAACTAAACAGCTAAGTAACTGATTTACATTGATAAATAAAAACAAACTCTAGACAAATACAATGTAGCTAATATGCTACACTTAAAGCTTAAAAAATAGCACTCTAGTTATCATCTAGAGTGCTTGAAAAATTAGCTACTATTTATTAATCAAAATCAAGCCCGTTAAGGTTGCTTTACCAGCTGGTGCTGTACTTGGATCAGAGAATACAGCATAGCGATTTGATGTTACATTATCAATATATAAATCGCTACTTCCTACGTTGCTACCATTCGAACTTGGTAAAATACCTATGCTAGACGTAGTTGCTGGTCCTGCTGATGGAAAACCTGCAATACCACCATATACACTTTCACCATTAGCATAGCCATAATCAGTCCAAGGATTTGTAGCAACAAAATTCCCCGTAGAATTAATAGAACCAATGGTACGTATAACTAAACGATTATAAAGATTTGCACCGATACTAACTGCTGATTCACCAGAAACATATACTGAACCTGTAGCATAAGAAATTAATACATGACTATCTGAATAGAGAAATGAGTTGCTATTTAGAACATCAACTCTTGATGGTGCAGCACTTGGTGAAGAAACACAATTACTACAGTATGATATACTACTATTTGACGAAGGCAAACCTGAAGTAGCATAAGAGTTGTTATCTATGGTAAAAAATGGAATGCTACCAAAAATAGGATTTATCATTGCACTACTAGTAAAACCATAAGCACCATTTACCTTACCAAGAGTAGTTGGAAATATCCCATTATTAATTGAATTAAAACCTCCCGCAGTTAATGCTCCTGTAGATTCATTAACAGTAAAATTTTGCAGATATTGATATCCGTCAGTATAACTTGAATCTGATCTTGCTGTTATCACTGACATGTACAGTTGTTTATATTTGGGCGAAACAGCTATATTAACGGCTAAATTTCGAATATTACTGCTATAACCAGTTATAGTAGAACCAGAACCACCACCAAACGTAGGAACGTTTGTATTACTACATGAAGAATTACTAAAACACTGATATATCTTCATAGCATTGTTATATCCATCTGTATTCATTCCAACCAAATACACTAAACTTTCACTATATAATGCCATATCCCAACGTCCACGGATAGTACCAGAAGAAGTGGTCTGAGAACCAATGTTAGGTCCAATTCCAAGTATTTTAGATTCATCAGTCTTACCATTCCAATAGTATACTAATGGAATATATGTATAACTTGCTCCAGTGGTATTTCGATAGCTATAAGCTATATACACAACATCTGATTCAATATTACCACCAATTAATAATAATTTACCAAATTTTAATGGTGATAATTGTAACGATGTTCTACCAGCAAATTGTTTAACCATCGTAAATTGCCCATTGTCACCACGTCGATACAAACGTCCATAACATTCTACCTCCTTAGCATCAGTAGCATTATTGCTACAATCTTCCAAGGTTGCCACAAATACACGACCAGTACCATCTGTAGTAACTGCACTTTGAGACACAATACCAGTACTAAATCCTTTACTTAATACTTGCCATGGCGTATACATCGTCATGGTTAAATATAATGAATTTGGATTAAAATACGCATATCCAGTAGAATTAGCTAAATTAAAATTCAAGTTCTGGGTTGAACCAGTTATATCATTAGTTAGATAATAGGTTAAGCTACCACTTTCTGGACTACCACCGCCAAAAGTACAACCACTGCTTGAACAATTACTTGAATAAACTTGTTTTATAGTTGATTGACCACCACTAATTTGCGCAGTTAAACCACTAGCAGAATAACCAGAAGATTCTAAACCTGTGGCTACCACACTAAGCGTAGTTGATTCATAATAACCACTGGTTTTACTCGCCACTGTGCTAACTACTGGTTTATAATAATCAACAAAAACTTGATCGGTGCTTTCTTGCAAGAAAGCAGGACCAGTTGACCATGTTGCTCGTGGAGTAAATTTTAAATTATTATAGCTACTAGCTACTTGGGTTAAATAATTTGGATTAATTTGTAGTTTCAATTGGCAAGTTGCACCTTTGTCTAAATCATTAGGCAAAGCAGTTGGGCAAGTTGAACTACTTTCAATTTGGTAACCAAAGGGAAAACTGGCAACATCAAAACTTAGTTTTTTCATTACATAATTTACCGATGGATTTTTATAGGTTAAGGTAATTAATGCATTACTACTCGTAGCAGCTGAAGCAATATATGGTGAACTTTCTAAACCATTACCCATTAAATTAGTAGCAGTCATGCTTTCTAAGACTAGTGTTGAATCATTACCCTTAAAAATATAAGCAAATGCATTACCTACCGTATAATTAATTAATGTTCGTGGATCTTTAATAGTTACTACCAACGTTGCAGTTCCAGTTTGATTCGAGGCTATAGCTGCAGTATTTGACGCGCCATATTTAACCCGAACTTGGCAAGTTGCATTCGGAGCCAAACTAAGCCCAATGCTACAGTCACCAGACAAACCACTTTCAATTGCAGGGGCAGCAACTAAATTAGATTCACCACTAGTAGCAAGATTTATATAACTAATTGTTCCATTGGCTTTACCAATATTGACTAAATTATATACTCGATAGACATAACTTTCAGGACTAACTAAGGTTAAACTAGTTGGTAAATTGCTATATTCTGATAAATATGGGAAGGTTGCCGTAACGTTTAATATCCATTGTGCCGAAGAAAAGCCATATGATTTTCCTTGGCTACTTCCTGTTACTGAAAAATAAAATAATCCGGTTCCACTATAATTACCTCTTATATATCCTTTAACAATGCACTGGCTACCAGAAGCTAAAGTTTTTCCGCTACACGTATCACTTTCAGTAATAAAATCAGCGGCTGCATTGCTTGATGGTATCACATTCACACTTTCTAAATCTAACTCACCAGTGTTGGTAAATGTAGTAATAAATGATTCAGTTTCATCACCAATCTCAACTGAAATACCACTCTCAGCAACCTCTGAACTAATAATCGCAATAACAGGGTGATTATCACCATTATTAATTGAATAAATTGTCTGTGTATAGTTTTTACCATTTGCGGTAAATGTTACTAATGCCGATTCGGTATTCAAAGCACTGCTATCAAAGGTTATTTGACAACTATTAGCAGCATTAGCTAATAGACTATCACAGTTAGCACTCTTAGTATAACTAATTGAATCATCACTCACGCTAATTGTAATTGCGCCACTAACCGCATTACCATTATTAATAACATTAAGTGTTTGTGATTCACCATTAGGCACTTGTAAAATAGGTAACTGACCAAAAACTAAATTTGGCGCACTTTGTACTGGAATAACTGTTACAGTTAGCGCACTACCGCTAGTATATAACTGTTGCTTAGTTAAACTTGAACGTTGCGTTGTATAGCTTGTATATTCAGGAACTATTTGACTATTTTGCGTTACCGATAAACTAATTGGCACGGCTAATTCAACCGCCTGTACCTGATTAGCAGCTAAATCACCACCGCTTTGAAAACCATTTTCGGTTTTAATACTAGCTAAGCTTGATTTTAAATTGACTAAATAGTGACTACCATTATCACCACCAGCAAATAAATACGCAGTAACATAACTAGTTGTACCTAAGCTACCTCGTGCTTCAACTGCACCACTGAAATGAACCCCACTAAACTGATTAGCTTGGAAATATTGATAATTAACTACTTCAGCCCCTGTATAATTAGTATTGTTCTGCACATAGCTATACTCAACTAAACTAC
>JBDLTW010000026.1:0-5158 GCA_039805605.1 Pseudomonadota bacterium | reverse complement strand
AGAAGTTTTTTGTTGATGGGTAATTGGATCTCTACCAAGTAATAAAGAGCCAATCTCTACACCACGAATTCCACCTTCAATATATAATTGATTGGCTAATGCGTGTGCTGGAAATTGATCACTAGGAATATGAGGTAATAAACGTGCTGCATCAACAAATACGGCATGTCCACCAGTTGGATATTGAATTGGGATTCCAGCCTCAACTAATTTATCGCCTAAATACGCAACTTGAGCAATACGATAATCTAAATAATCTTCGTCCATCCCTTCATATAAACCAACAGCTAAAGCTTCCATGTCTCGTCCTGATAATCCACCATAAGTAATAAAACCTTCAAATGGAATACAACGTACTTGTACTGCACGGAATAAGTCTTCACGTTCTTTAATACAACATAAACCACCCATATTAACTAAAGGATCTTTCTTAGCAGACATAGTTAGAATATCGGTATAGCTATACATTTTTTTAATAATATTGGGAATACTCCAATCATGATATAACTCATCTCGTTGTTTAATAAACCAAGCATTTTCACAATAACGAGCCGAATCCATAACTAATGGAATATCATATTTATGGGCAATTTGCGTAGTAGCTTCAATATTATCCATAGCAACTGGCTGTCCACCAACACTATTACAAGTAATAGTAACTATAATTGCGACTACATTATCTGCACCATGTTCTAAAATAGTTTTTTCTAGTTGTTCTAGATCAAAATTACCTTTAAAAGGATGATAAGTTTGGGTGTCTTTGGCTTCTGGAATTACTACATTAATTGCTTTTGCTCCAGCCAATTCAACATGAGCTGCAGTAGTATCAAAATGATAATTTGAAATGAAAATAGGATTAGTGACATTTTTAATTTCTTTACGTCGATCTAACAGTGCAGGAAATAAAATTTGTTCGGCTCCTCTTCCTTGATGAGTAGGAATTACATGTTGGTATTCAAAAATATCACGTACTGCTGCCTCTAATTTAAAAAAGCTTTTACTTCCAGCATAAGCTTCATCACCCAATAACATAGCAGACCATTGCTGATCACTCATTGCTCCTGTACCAGAATCAGTTAATAAATCAATGTAAACATCTTCACTCTTTAATAAGAATGGATTATTTCCTGCTTCGGCCAAAGCTTGAACTCGATACTCACGAGTAGTTTGTTTGATAGATTCTACCATTTTTATACGGAATGGTTCTGGAATTCGGCGTGACATATTAGATCTCCTCTTAATGTTAAGGTTAAAAATTAAAACATTCAATAGCTATTACCGCAACACCAACTATAAATATTAAGTTTAGCAAACTTTGTTTGGTTAGAATTGGTAAATCACAAGCATAATTATTACGTAACATTTGTTTCATAATTATTACAGGAATTAAAATAAATAAAATTGATGCACCTAAACCTGCAAAATTAAGTGCCAGAATAAATAAATTAGGGTAAAACTGTACAATAAGTAATGGAATTATAAAAGTTAAAAATATTGGCAACATCCTATATTGATGGGGCTGTTTTACACTACTATTAACTAAATCTTTAATAAATTCGTATAAAGAAATTGCAACACCTAAAAAAGAAGTTGTCACCGAAATAGTTGAAACAAAATTAATTGAAGAAATAATTATTGGATATTTAACGTTAAACGCTAAAATACTAATTAAATCACCAATATTGGCATCAGAACCTAATTTATGTAAACTATGGAAACTATATGCTCCATAAGTTGGAATATTACCAAGAATAACCCATACCCAGATTAAATACAGAACCAACGGAATTATACTACCAATAATGACTACTTTTCTTAATTGCACAAGATTATTACTAAGATAATTTCTAATTGTGGGAATAATATTATGTAAAATAAATGATGTTATAATAGCAGGGATTGAAATAAACACCAAATTATTTTGTTGTTGATCAATATTAAACAAGTTATGTATTTTTATGGTGAAAAACATTAAGACAATTGCCGTTAAAAAAGCAAATAATTTGATACTCATCAATGTACGATTTAAATAATCAACAGCTCTAGTTCCACTTATTACTACTAAACCTAAAATTACGACAAATAATAACGAAGCTAAGCTATTTGGTACATCAATAATGCTATTTACAACCGAACCAGCTGCCGAAATATATGCCATAAGAATGGAATATAAGGTTACACCAAAAATTATTGTTAAAATCCATTTACCTTTAAGACCAATAAACTTATACGCCATAGAAGCAAAACTGCTTCCTAATGGTAAATTATAATTAGCTTCACATACCAATAAAGCCGTATAGAGCATAATTAACCATGCGACAACTATAATTAAGCTACCATAAAGAATCCCCATACGAGAAATAATAATAGGAAGAGCTAGTACTCCAGCTCCAACTTCCGTGCCAATAATCATAAAAATACTACCGATTTGGCGATTTAACGAAGCTTTAACCATATCTCTTTACTCCTCTATAGTATGCTATCAGGTTGAATTATACTATAATATTTAAAATCAAATTTAGCAATTTATGATGCACCGCATTATTAACTTTACTTGATTTAACAAGCTTATATAACTATTGTTTACTATTATTTGAAACAAACTACAATATAATAAAAATTTTAAATATTTTCATTTCTTAAATATATTTCTTACCTAATTTTAAAACAAAGTATTGACCCGCTATTGAATAACGTAATTTGGTTTATTTTATCAAATTTATAGTTTTAGCTCAGTCTCAAATTTACATAAATAGTAATTAGCTATTAAACAACTATAATTTTTATGCTAAAATACTGCCCTAATATAGATATATATAAATATTAACTCTATCAACACTTTATTGTTAATGAGTAAGTTACTAAAAAGGTTATTAATATAATGCATTATTCTGTTCTTTTACAAGAATCCATAAATCTGTTAGCAATTAAGCCTGATGGTGTGTATATTGATGGAACATTTGGTCGAGGTGGGCATTCACGAGAAATTTTAGCTCAATTAAATACTAATGGACGATTAATTGCATTTGATAAAGATCCTCAAGCAATAGAATTTGCGCAACAAAATTTTCTAGACCCAAGATTTAGCATTATTCATGATAGTTTTGCTAATCTAGAACTTCATTTAACTAATCTAAATCTTGCTTATGTTGATGGCATCTTATTGGATTTAGGCGTATCATCACCACAATTAGATACTCCAGAACGTGGATTTAGTTTTCGCTTTAATGCTCCTCTAGATATGCGGATGAACTATACTGATGGTATTTCAGCAGCTCAGTGGTTGAATGCTGCATCCGAAGCTGAACTAGCGGAAGTTTTTTGGCTATATGGTGAAGAAAAATTTTCTCGCAAGATAGCTAAAGCCATAGTTGAATTTCGAGCTACGCAACAATTAGAAACAACCGAACAATTAGCTAATTTAATTGCACGGGTGATTTCTTATAAAGAAAAAGGACAACACCCTGCCACTCGGGTTTTTCAAGCTATCAGAATTCATATCAATAATGAATTAGGCGATTTAAAACTAGGTCTACAAGTTGGTGTTAAAAAATTAAATCAACAAGGTAGAATGGTCGTAATTAGTTTCCATTCCTTGGAAGATAGAATAGTTAAACAATCATTTAATCAATATGCTAGTTCTGTTGCTAAGCAATTGCCTCGATGGGTAATGATTAATGATGATGCTCAAGAATATGAAATTATTGCTAAAAAGCATAAAGCATCTATAAGTGAAATTAATCTAAATAATCGTAGTCGTAGTGCGATTATGCGTGCGATAGAAAGAAAATATGTTAAAAATTGTTAATTTATTACTGATTATTGCTAGTTTAATTAATGCGGTTTATATTATTAATCAACGATTTATTGCTCGGCAATTATATACACAATTAGCTGAATTACAAGAACGAGCAAAACTAGCTAATGATGAATATACCCGCCTTCAATTAGAAGTTGGAACATATTCTTCTAGTTTAGCTATGCAAGGCTATGCCTCTGCAAATTTAGGGTTAATTCAAGCTGACAAGCAACATGTTGTTGAATTGAGATAAATATGTCTACAGAAAATAAACCAGACATAGATAAAATACATCAAGAGATTAAAATAGCTCTTGATTCAAAAGTTAGTATTACAAATAATAAACCAAGCTCTCATATAAAAGATCGTAGTCAAATAATTAATTATTTAGCTATTGCTTTGGTTAGTGTTATTATGTTACGTGTAATTTATTTGAATACCTTGGGTAGTAGCTTTTTAGAGAAACAATTAAATACACGAATTTTAAGAACAATTAAATTAACTGCTATGCGTGGTACAATAGTTGATCGTAATAATCAACCACTAGCAGTTAGTACTCCAGTAGTAGCTATTTGGGCTGACCCAAGTGAGTTAAATAATTTAACTCAGACACAAGTTAAACAATTAACCAATTTATTGGAAATTTCACCAAATGAATTAAGCCAAAAATTAAGTGATAAAAATAAAACTTTTGTCTATTTAGCACGTTCGTTACCACCAAAACAAGCTAAACAAGTATTAGCTCTAGGTATTGAGGGCATTTATTCACTTGCTGAATATAAACGCTATTATCCGAGTGGCGAAGTAACCGCACATATTGTTGGCTTTAATAATATTGACGATCATGGAGCAGATGGAATTGAATATGCAGATGACCGTGAACTGCAAGGTAGTGATGGTTACAAACAGATTATTCGTGATTTAAGAGGACACATTGTCGATAATGTTGGTCCTATGCAAGCAGCTAATAATGGGCAAAAAATAACTTTAGCGGTAGATAATCGTATTCAATACATAGCTTATAATGCATTAAAGAACCAAGTACAACAATCTAAAGCTAAGGGTGGATCTGCAGTAGTGTTAGATGCACAAACTGGCGAAGTTTTAGCCATGGTAAATATGCCAACCTATAACCCTAATAATCGCAGTGGCATAGTTCCAGACATGTTAAAAAATCGAGCGGCTACAAATGTCTATGATCCTGGATCAATTATGAAACCATTGGTTATAGCTAAAGCTTTAGATTTAAAAATGGTAACTCCACAAACAGTTTTTGACACTCACCCATGGACAGTTGGGAATAAATTAATTAAAGATGATCATAATTATCCGCAAATGACGGTAGCTGAAATTATTCAA